>JAFUOZ010000023.1 GCA_017481565.1 Oscillospiraceae bacterium
TGTATGCGGAGGATCATTCCGAGTCGGGCTTTGAATGGCTTGACTGTAAAAGCGAGCAGCTTTGTGTATATTCATTCCTGAGAAAAGGTGAGGGACAGTCACTTCTTGCGGTATTCAATTTTTCCGATAAGCTTATCGATTATGAGCTTTCGGCAGGCAGCATAAAAAAGCTGAAACTTATCATAGACAGCAGCGAACAATGCTACGGCGGAGAGTATGAGCATATTTCACCCGTAATATTTGACGGAACTATCAGCTTCAGACTGCCGCCTTTTTCGGCACAGCTTTATCTTGTCAGATAATCATACTTGCACTTTCCCTCCTTATATGATATACTCATATAAGGAGGGAATTGCTATGGGAAAAACTTTTTTTATTGCGGATACGCACTTCGGACATAATGCCATAATCGGCTATGAAAATCGTCCCTTTGCGGATATTGAAGAAATGGACGAGCATATTATAAAATGCTGGAATGATACTGTCACAGCCGATGACAAGGTATTTATCATCGGTGATTTTTCCATGTACGGCAGAGAAAAAACAGAACAGATATGCTCACGGCTGAATGGTCATAAACAGCTTATTATGGGTAATCATGATACGGAAAGCCCGGGATATTATATTAGCTGCGGTTTTGAAACAGCCTCGCCCTATCCGATAATTTTTGACAGCTTCTGGATTTTATCACATGAGCCTTTATATATAAATTCAAACATGCCCTATGCCAATATTTTCGGTCATGTACATAATAATCCCATATACAGCGATCATTCAAAGCAAAGCTTCTGTGTATGCTGTGAAAGGATAGCATATACTCCCGTTGAATTTGATGATATAAAAAGAAAAATGGGATTAATATAATAAAATCTATTGACAAAGGGGTTATAATGTATTATCATATATAAGTACAAATGTTCGGATTGGAGTGACCTGTAAAATGGATAAATTTCAGCTTGTATCGGAATATAAGCCTGCAGGAGATCAGCCAAAGGCAATAAAGGCACTTTGCGACGGTCTCCGTTCGGGAATGAGGGAGCAGACCCTTTTGGGTGTAACAGGCTCGGGAAAAACCTTTACAATGGCAAGCATAATAGCGGAGATGAATCGTCCCGCACTGGTGCTTGCTCACAATAAGACCCTTGCAGGACAGCTTTGTTCGGAATTCAAGGAGTTTTTCCCCAATAATGCTGTTGAATATTTTGTTTCCTATTATGATTATTATCAGCCTGAGGCATATATCCCGTCAACAGATTCATTTATTGAAAAGGACAGCGCCATAAACGATGAGATAGATAAGCTTCGCCACTCAGCAACTCTTGCCCTTGCCGAAAGACGAGATGTTATTATAGTGGCATCGGTTTCATGTATATATTCTCTCGGTTCACCTGAGGATTATCGTACAAACGTTATATCTCTGCGCACAGGAATGGAGCTTTCAAGAGAAAGACTTCTTGCGGCTCTTGTATCTATCCAGTATGAGCGCAACGATATCAATTTTGTCAGAAATAAATTCAGGGTAAGGGGAGATACTGTTGAGATATTCCCAGCAGGCTCAGCGGAAAACGCAATAAGAGTTGAATTTTTCGGTGATGAGATAGACCGTATATCAGAAATTCAGGTCGTTACGGGAAATGTTATATCCAATATCTCCCATGCTGCCATATATCCTGCTTCTCATTATGTAGTTGACAGAGAAAAGATACGTATTGCCATTGATGAGATACAGCGTGAAATGGAAGAGCGTGTAAAATATTTCAAGGAAAATGACAAGCTTATCGAAGCACAGCGTATAGAACAGCGGACCCTTTATGATATTGAAATGCTTGAAGAAATAGGCTTTTGCAAGGGTATTGAAAACTATTCGCGAATACTTTCGGGACGAGCGCCGGGAAGTACCCCCGCAACTCTTCTTGACCATTTCCCCGAGGATTTTATCCTGTTTGTTGATGAAAGTCATGTATCGCTGCCGCAGGTAAGGGGAATGAGCGCAGGAGACAGAGGAAGAAAAAGCACGCTTATCGAATACGGCTTTCGTCTGCCCTCTGCTCTTGATAACCGTCCTCTTAATTTTACGGAGTTTGACTCAAAGATAAATCAGGCGATATATGTATCGGCTACACCGGGAGAGCTTGAAAGGAATAATTCATCACAGATAGTAGAACAGGTGATACGTCCTACAGGACTTGTAGATCCTGAAATAATAGTAAAGCCTGTTGAGGGTCAGATCGAGGATCTGCTTTCGGAAATCAATATGCGCATTGAAAAAAGCGAGCGTGTGCTTGTAACCACTCTTACCAAGAAAATGGCGGAGGATCTTACCGAATATCTTAAGGGAATGGGCATTCAGGTGCGTTATATGCACCATGATATTGATACCATTGAGCGAATGGAGATAATCAGGGGACTGCGTTTAGGCGAATTTGATGTACTTGTGGGAATCAATCTTCTGAGAGAGGGTCTTGATATTCCCGAAGTATCGTTGGTTGCTATTCTTGACGCTGATAAGGAGGGCTTTCTCCGTTCCGAATCGTCGCTTATCCAGACTATCGGACGAGCTGCACGAAACAGTGAGGGAAAGGTAATTATGTATGCGGATACGGTAACACGTTCAATGGAAAATGCCATTGCCGAGACCGAGCGTCGACGTGAAATACAGACCGCCTACAATAAGGAGCATGGCATCATACCGAAAACTATCAAAAAGGATGTCAGGGACGTTATCGAGATATCCTCAAAGGCGGACACGGAAAGAAAAACAGCGCCTAAAAAGCGCATGACCGAGCAGGAAAAGCTTAAGCTTATTGAAACAATGACCGTTGAA
>JAFUOZ010000024.1 GCA_017481565.1 Oscillospiraceae bacterium
ACAGATCCCAAGGAAACATCAGCTCCTACAGTAACCGATCCTGATGAAACAGACCCTAAGGAAACAGATCCCAAGGAAACATCAGCTCCTACAGTAACCGATCCTGATGAAACAGACCCTAAGGAAACAGATCCCAAGGAAACATCAGCTCCTACAGTAACCGATCCTGATGAAACAGACCCCAAGGAAACAGATCCTAAGGAAACATCAGCTCCTATAGTAACCGATCCTGATGAAACAGACCCCAAGGAAACAACAGTAACATCAACCGACGAAACCACAACTACCGAGGCAACTACTACAGGCAGTACGACAACATATCCCGACGATCCTTCAACACCAAAACCTCCTGTAGATCCCGACGATCCTAAGGATCCGACAAATCCCACAGAGCCATATCCGCCGATTGATCCTCTGCCATTCTTCCCTGTTAATCCTACCGATCCCGATACTCCCATACCTCCTGCTGAGGATGTAAGCTCGGGTGCATCAGTAGATGAATCGGCAGCTTCGGACGATAATTCAGGCATTATCGGTATTGCGGCAGTGGTAACATTCATTTCTGCAATAGCGGCACTTGTGATCGGACGCAAAAAGCGTGCGAAAAAGTGATCCGGAACTTCGGAAAATAAGACGCAAATGAATTGACGGATAATACAAAATAACAAACGGTCTGCAGTATGCTGAAAAATACTGCAGACCGTATTTGTTTAAGAGGATATAGAAAATCCCTCCGCTTTTTTGTGCAGAGGGATTTTTATATCTGATTATTCAGGAATTTCTTCGGGAGCTTCCGTTGTGTCGGAGGACTCATAGCTGTAAATATCAACAGCAAACAATGAACGGAGCGACTTGATAAAATCGGCATCCGGACGGTATGCACCGTTTTCGTCATAATCGCCTGTAGGCATTATCAGCTCAGCAAGCTTATTGCTGTTTTCTATGGTATATTGCATAGCTTCCTTTTTGAATTCATAATCATATACAGTAATGTCAGTATCAACACCGCTCTGAAGCACTGCTTCAACTATGGGGTCAATGCCCGATTCAAAGCGTGTATCCTTTGATGAATTGATAAATTCCGTAACTATAGTGCCGATAACAGTATTACGTGCGGTTTCGCCGTTAGAAAATTCAGGATAAGTAAAAAGCTTTCTCATTGAGGTAGGGTCCATAGCCTGACCGCCCTCACGGAGAACTGTAGTTTCGCCTGTTTTTTCATTTTCATATATAAGATCATATGGAACATTGTAATTTACGATAGTAAAGTGAGCGACGAAATTTTCAAAGCTGAACCTATCAAATTTCATGTATTTGTCTACCGATACATCACATAAGCTTTCGACTGCACGTCTTGCATAAGAAACACCGCCTGTAAGATAATGGTCGTACAGAGTTTTTTCTTCGCCGTTGAGAGTAATCATCGTATCACTCTGAAGAGGTACTATAAGAAGCTTAGCCTGTGAAGGAAGAAGTCTTGTCAGTACAAATGCAGAACCTGAAATACGGTCTTCAGCGTCAAGTATGAAAAGAGTAGTCTGATTGTCAAGCATGGAGGGAACATATTCCTCCGAAATGTTTTCGGTAGATGAAGTTACCTCAATATCCGCAACACTGGGACCCTTATGTGTAGCACGGGAAAACAGGAATACTGCAACGCCGCCTATAAGAAGAATAGAAACAATAATGGTTATAAAGTATGTCAGTGCGATTTTTGTACCTTTTTTTGCCAACTGGGATTCCTCCTTAAAAATTACAGCTTGATAAAAAATTCGGATTTTCTATTGAAATATTTTAACTATGGGAGTATAATAAATAAGATGGTGTTCAGTATAAGATATCCTGTGAGAACCATTTCGTGTCAAAAAGATCGGTCTGATCGGGATCTGTCTGCGGAAACAGCTTTTTTATATCGAGAATATGCGTTTCAAGCCCCTGTGACTTTGCATAGCGTATGGTCTGACCTGTTCCGCTGCGCATATTGTCCACTACGGCAATAAGCCGTGAGGAATGATCTACCATATATTCATTCCGTTCCTTCATGCAGCCTCGGTAATACTGCTCGTTCAGATAGATTATCTCGGAGCAGTGAGACAGTATTCGGTTGCTTACCCACAGCTCATAGCCCTTATAGCATTTTTCATATCCTCTGTAGGGAAATACAGCGGTCAGACGATATATATTGTTTCTGCATATCATATCAGTGACCATTTCGCCTGCCCACAGGTCGATACCTCTTGCCATTCCTACGATAAATTCAGTATAACCGTCATTTACGGCAGAATCTATCTCACTCTGAAGCAGACTGCGGAGGGTCTTTACAGGCTGTGAAGACAGACTGCCTTTATCGGGAAGCTTCTCAGGTCGGTGTCCCGAAAAGCATACTGTTTTCTCTTTCAATTACAGTGCCTCCGTTTCCGATGATATTTTTGCTGAATAAAGCACTACAAAATATAGTATATCATATCTCAGAAAATTTTTCAAGTATTTAATGGAATTTTAATCTTATTATATAATTTTTTTATAATAGAAAGAACGATCGAAAGGAATATGTTTTTAATGAAGAAATATCTCAGAAGAGCGTGGGCGGAAATTCATCTTGACCGCCTTGAAAATAATATCAATGAAATCAAAACTCTTGTGAAAAATCCTTCTACGGAAATTGCGGGAGTGGTAAAGGCAAATGCCTATGGTCATGATGACAGACATATTGCGCCTTTTCTTGAAAAGCATGGAATAAATTTTCTTGCTGTATCAAATATCAAGGAAGCGGAAAAGCTCCGTGACTGCGGCTGTAAGGGGGATATACTTATTCTTGGATATACTCCGCCCGAATATGCAGATGAGCTATCCGACTATAATATCATACAGACAGCGGTATCTTATGTTCATGCAAAGGGTATATCGGAAAATGCGAAAAAGCCTGTGCGTATACATATTGCGGTTGATACGGGAATGGGACGAATAGGTCTTGATGCCGAGGATATAACAGTATGTGCGGATGAATTTGAAAAAATAGCGTCTCTGCCAAATATAAGGGCAGAGGGAGCATTTACTCATTATGCCGTTGCCGACAGCTATGCTCCCGATAATATTGAGTATACAAAAAATCAGACCGAAAAATTCTTTGCTCTGAGCGATGAACTGAAAAAAAGGGGAATAAGACCAAAGCATTTCCACTGTCTCAACAGTGCAGGCGGAACATTTCATTTTGATGAAAGAAGTACTATTGCACGCTTCGGTATCATGCTTTATGGTCTGAAACCCGATAATATGCTTGATATGCCTGTGAAGCTTCTTCCTGTAATGGATCTTAAGGCGGCTGTTTCCTATGTGAAGCCTGTGAAGGCAGGAAGCTTTATCAGCTACGGAAGGACCTACTGCGCCGAAAAGGATATCCTTGCGGCAACAGTTCCTATCGGATATGCAGACGGATATTCAAGACTGCTTTCAGGAAAAGCATCAGTTATTGTAAACGGAAAAAAAGCTCCCGTTATCGGAAGAGTGTGCATGGATCAGCTTATGATAGATGTTACGGGTATTCCCGATGTGCATGAGGGAACCGAGGTACTTCTGTTCGGAATGTCAGGGGATATTGTACAGACTGCCGATGAGCTTGCACAGCTTTACGGCACTATCGGCTATGAGATAATCTGCGGAATTTCAAAGCGTATCCCCAGAGTTATCATGTATAACGGCGAGATAAATGATGTGGTGGAGTATTATTGATGAAAATAACAGATATCATCGATCGTATAATCAGAAGCTGCTCCGAAAGAAATCAGGAAATGTACCTGTTCGGATTTGATTTTGATATGCTTGATAAGCTTGACCATACCGATATACATAAAATGTACAAAGGCATTAAAAGGCTTGACGATAATTACAGTGAGGAATATGTCCATGGCTGTGAAGCTGCTCTGAATATACTCAGAACAGAAAATTATGATGATGTAATGGATATCGGAGACGGTCAGACGGTAACATACCGTCATTGCGGATTGGTCATAAACAATATACCGGCATATTCAATAATCGATGAAGGTCTTTACAGCTGCAAGCCGCTTGATATTGAAGGTATACATATAACCGATGATGAACTTTATGATATGCTGATCGTTATCGGCTGTATTATGCTTGGGTTTGACGGATATGCAACATATAATATTGCTTTCATTCAGTATATGCTGCGAATTAAGCGTGATAAAAAAATATATGACAAGGACTGTCTGGAAAATCTGTTTCTTATTGCATATTCCGAGCCGCCCGATTATGTCAGGGCGGTCAAAAACATTGAGTACGGCGATGTAAACGGTAAATTCGGCTTGAAACCCTGCGGAAAGGAAATTTTATTATCATCGGTCATTGAAAAATATTCCGCTGAAGAATATGTATCGGAGCATATTATGAATAAATATTCTCTGAAAAAAGAAGAAGCTACTGCTTTTTGGTGTGATATTATAAATATTCTGAAATGCTTTGAGACTATATAAACTGTCTCTCTGCCGCGTACAGT
Source organism: Oscillospiraceae bacterium (assembly GCA_017481565.1). GTDB lineage: Bacteria > Bacillota > Clostridia > Oscillospirales > Ruminococcaceae > RGIG4694. Next base: position 4,517 of record JAFUOZ010000024.1, read on the forward strand.
CGTATTCCACAAACGGACTGATAAATAACCGAAAAAGATTGGAATATTTACCGATTGATTATTTTCGGCTAATGCTTTATAATATATATATCATATGATTATTTTGGTAGGAGAGATTTTTCATGAATCAGACTAAGGTTGTAAAGTTCGGCGGCAGCTCACTTGCTGACGCAAAGCAGTTTAAGAAGGTAGCCGCTATCGTCAAGGCAGAGGCTTCAAGACGTTTTGTAGTTGCTTCCGCTCCCGGAAAGCGCTTTTCAGAGGATATAAAGATCACCGATATGCTCTATGCATGCTATGACAAGGCTGCTAAGGGTCACAATTTCGATAAGGAATTCAAAGCTATCGAGGATCGTTTCAATTCCATTATTTCCGAGCTTGGACTTGATCTTTCACTTGAAAGCGAGTTTGAGAATATCAAGGACGCTTTTGCACACCGTGCAGGCCGTGACTTCGCTGCAAGCCGCGGTGAGTATCTTAACAGTATGGTACTTGCAAACTATCTTGGCTATGAGTTTATCGATCCTGCAGGATATATATTCTTTGATGAGTCAGGCGTGTTTGACCTTGAAAGAACAATCAGCGTACTCAGCCCCAAGCTTGCTGAGACTGACTGTGCGGTTATCCCCGGCTTCTACGGCGCAATGCCCAACGATACTATCAAGACATTTTCAAGAGGCGGTTCAGATGTAACAGGTTCTATCGTTGCAAGAGCTGTAAATGCTTCTATCTATGAGAACTGGACTGATGTAAGCGGATTCCTTATCTGCGATCCCAGAATAATTGATTCTCCCAAGCCTATCACAACTATCACATACCGTGAGCTGAGAGAGCTTGCTTACATGGGTGCAGGTGTTCTCCATGAGGACGCTATCTTCCCTGTAAGAACAGTAGGTATCCCGATCAATATCAGAAACACAAATCACCCTGAGGACGCAGGCACAATGATCGTTTCCGAAACAGCTGAGTCCAGCAAGTATACAATTACAGGTATCGCAGGCAAGAAGGGCTTCTCTGTTATCCAGATCGAAAAGGATATGATGAACAGCGAAAAGGGCTTCGGCAGAAATGTTCTCCGTGCGCTTGAAAAGAATGATGTATGCTTTGAGCATATGCCCAGCGGTATTGATACAATGAGCGTTATCGTATCAACAGATTCTCTTGTAGGCAAGGAAAAATCTGTTCTCGATGAGATCACCTTCCGTGTTCACCCCGATAAGATGGAGATCGAAAACAATCTTGCACTTATCGCAGTTGTGGGAAGAGGCATGAGAAAGGCAAGAGGTACTGCAGGTAAACTGTTCTCTGCACTTGCTGAGGCAAGAGTAAACGTCAAGATGATCGATCAGGGTTCATCTGAGCTTAACATCATCATCGGCGTTGAGGAAGAGGATTTCGAGACTGCTACAAAGGCTATTTACGATACATTTGTTAAGTAATATATAGTTATATAATAACCGTTTCCGATAAAATGTCGGAAACGGTTATTTTTCATCTTAAGGGACAGCTGATTGAATCGTTTCAAGACTCACTCAATAAAGGCTTTTCGTGGGTCTGAAACGATGCTTACATCTTTAGTCAGCGTTTCCTCAATTCTTTCAGAACTGTAAGAATTGATTTTTTCACGGAAATAATGTGGTAAGAATTATATGAGATAATCCGTATTGTAGAGAAATTTACGATACGGATTTTTTATTTCGGAGGAATGTTTTATGGTTATATTATCAACAGAAAATCTTGAAAAGATATACGGCAGCGGAGAAAACGAGGTAAGAGCGCTTGACGATGTAAGCCTTGAAGTTAAAAAGGGCGAATTTGTTTCAATAGTAGGCACATCGGGCAGCGGAAAAACCACACTTCTGCATATGCTTGGAGGACTTGACCGTCCCGACGATGGCAGAGTCGTTGTTGACGGAAAATCTATCTTTACTCTTAAGGACGAAGAGCTGACCATTTTCAGAAGACGTAAGATAGGCTTTATCTTCCAGAGCTATAATCTTGTTCCCAGCCTTAATGTATATGAGAATATAGTTCTCCCCATACAGCTTGACGGAAAGGAGCCTGACAGCGAATATATCGATCGTATCATAAATACGCTGGGACTTTCGGAAAAGCTTTCAAATCTGCCCAATAATCTTTCGGGAGGACAGCAGCAGCGAGTAGCTATTGCGAGAGCACTTGCCGCAAAGCCTGCAATAATCCTTGCAGACGAGCCTACGGGAAATCTTGACAGTAAAACCTCTCAGGACGTTCTGGGACTGCTGAAAATAACAAGCGAGCGTTTTTCACAGACTATTGTTATGATAACCCATAACGAAGAGATAGCTCAGCTGGCAGACAGAATAATCAGGATAGAGGACGGAAAAATAGTGTCCGAAGCTTAAAGGAGGCAGGCTCATGAACGTAAAAAATAAAAAATGCATCACCCGTCTCAGCGTGAGAAATCTTAAAATGACAAGGGTAAGAAGTGTTATTTCCGTTATAGCAATAGCGCTTACCACAATACTTTTTACGTCACTTTTTACCATTATTATGACTATCGGAAAGGGCTTTGAGGAGTCCAATTTCAGACAGGTAGGTACATATTCCCACGGAGAATTCAAGCGTCTGACAAAGGAGCAGTATCTTGAGCTGCGTGATGATAAGGATATAAAGGAATACGGCTTAAGACGTTATGCAGGCTTTACATCAGGTGAAGCGTTCCAAAAGAACTATGCCGAAGTAAGCTACATGGATAAAAATGCGGCAAAATGGGGATATACTTCTCCCGAAAAGGGGGCGCTCCCAAAGGAAAACACCAATGAGGCGGCAGCAGATACTATGGTGCTTTCATGTCTGGGAATAGAGCCTGAAATAGGAAAAAGCTTTACTCTTACAATAGATATCGAGGGTATTATCATTACCGAGGATTTTGTTTTAAGCGGCTATTGGGAATATGACAAAGCCTCTCCCGCTAGTCATGTGCTTATCCCCGAAAGCAGACTTGAAGAGCTTTTTACAAAATATAACGTACAGTTCAATGAAGAATTCACAGGAAAATACGGTCTTAATGTTATGCTGAAAAGCGACAGGGGCATTGAGTATACGCTGACAGAAATACTTAAACGTCACGGCTATATCAGCGGCAGAGAAGGAGATAATTCCATAGCTATCGGCGTAAACTGGGGATATATCAGCGAAAGCTTCGGTGAAACGCTTGATGCTGAAACACTTATTTCTATCGGTGCAATTCTGGCTATGATAATCTTCACAGGATATCTTATCATATATAATATATTCAGAATATCCGTTGCAAATGAAATACGTTACTACGGAATGTTAAAGACAATAGGAACTACTCAGAAGCAGATAAAAAGAATAGTTATCTTACAGGCACTTATGCTTTCTGCGGCAGGTATTCCTCTGGGTCTGGCGGCAGGCTGGGGCGTAGGCTGCGGACTTACTCCCGTAGTAATGAACGAGCTTGATATTTATCAGTCAGATACCTCAGCAAGTCCTCTGATATTTATTTTCTCAGCGGTATTTGCGCTGATAACGGTGCTTATTTCATGCTTTATCCCTGCTAAAACAGCAGCGTCAGTCACACCTGTTGAGGCGCTCAGATATACCGAGGGAGCAGCACATTTCAAGGAAAGAACCGGCAAAAAGGGAGTATCACTTTTCGGAATGGCAGCGGCAAGACTTGCGGGAAGCAAGGGAAAAACCATTCTTACAGTTGCTTCTCTTTCACTTTCGGTAGTGCTTTTTACAGTGACATATACATTCTCAAACAGCTTTGATATGGATAAATATCTTTTAGAGGTTTCGGTAGATTTCCTTGTTGCAGAATCGGATTATTTCCGCTACGACTGGGACGAAACAAATGCAATATCTGTTGAAGAGCATGAATTTCTGCGCTATATGGACGGAGTGACAGACAGCTTTGTTACCTATGGAATACCTATGAGCTATACTCCCCATACTTTTTACAGCGAGGACTATGTCCGCAGCCGTCTTGCAAAGGACGGAAACGATGAAACGGTAATTGAAAGCTATGTGGAGAAGCGCAGAGACGCTGACGGTCTTATTCCCGATAATACCATGCTATTAGGTATGGAGGAAGCAGGACTTTCAAAGCTTGATGTTTTCGAGGGTGATATAACAAAGCTTTCGGATCCGAAATATATAGCCGTAGAAAAAAGTGACACCTTCAAGCTTGGTGACAAGGTAAAGATACGCTATACAGACAAGTTTGAATATGTAAATACACAGACAGGAAGCAGATATAAGGATGCAGAAGAGATACCGCTCGGTGAATGGGAGTATATCGAATATTATACCGAAGAGCATGACGTTGAATACGAAATTGCAGCTGTAATTGACAATCCTCATTCCCTTGGATATCGTTATTATATGGGCAGTGATTTATTTGTTACAGGTGCAGAGGAGCTGCTTGCTCAGTCGGCAATAAGTGCCCCCCTTTATATTGCCTTTGATACAACAGATGAAGCAGAAGCCGCAACAGAGGATTTCCTTGCACAGTATATAAATAACAATACCCTTAATTATGACAGCCGTGCACAGCAGGCGGCAGAATTTGAATCCTTCCGCAGAATGTTTGTTATTTTAGGAACTGTACTCAGCATTATAGTCGGTCTTGTGGGAGTGCTGAATTTTATCAATACAGTGCTTACAAGTATAAGTGCCCGTCAGAGAGAGCTTGCGGCACTGCAGGCTATCGGAATGACAGGCAGACAGCTTTGCACGATGCTTATCTGGGAGGGTATCATGTATACCGCAGGAGCGGCAATAGCTGCACTGATACTGAATATGCTGACAATACCCTTCGGTAATGTTATTGAAAAAGTATTCTGGTTCTGCGAATATAAAATTACTTTTATTCCTACACTGGTGACCTTACCCTTTTTTGTATTTATCGGAATTATCGTTCCCCTGATCACTTATAGGATAATTTCAAAAAAATCTGTAGTTGAACGACTGAGAGTTACTGACAATTAAAGAATCGCTGATCAAATCCTTTTAAGACCCATTCAGTCAAGTATTAAAAAACAGCCTGCAATCATTGTTTTTGTACAGTGATCGCAGGCTGTTTTGGTATATGTATACAAAATTATTATAATGTGATTGACAATATAGGGTAAATATGCTAAAATAATCAATAAATAAAAAATCAGGGGTGTATAGCATGAAAAAAATAATGAAAAGGCTGCTTTCTGCGGTGATAATGCTGATAACGGCGCTTACAATGTGTGCAGTTCCCGTATCGGCGGCAACTATAAAGCTGAATAAGACAAGTGTTGATCTTCCTGTAGGATATCAGACTACAGTCAAGGTTTCGGGCACAAAGAAAAAGGTCAAATGGTATTCAAGCGACAGCACGGTGATCAAGGTATCTGTTTCGGGTAATACCGCAAAAGTAGTAGGTAAAAAAACAGGAACAGCTTATCTTTATGCAAAGGTAAGCAATAAGACCCTGAAATGCAAATTTACCGTTAAAAAAGCTTTTATTACCACAAGTAAGTCATCGGTAACAGTTGATAAGGGCGATACATCAAAGGTCACCCTGAATGTCAAGGGTTCACATTCGTTAGGCTTTTCAAACAGCAACAAAAGTGTATGCTCGGTTTCTTTCGGTGAATGGGTAGGTGACAGTATTCGTCTTACAATAAAGGGCAAAAAGGCAGGAACCTCAGTCATCAAGGTTTATGCAAAGGGATATCCTTCATCTACGGCAAAAACAATCAAGGTGACTGTAAACGGTAACAATAATGAATATTATGAAGATGATGACTCAACTGTGCTGTATTTTGACGGTACAAACTGGTATGTTATCGAATATGAAACAGAGCTTGTAAGCGTAGATGATGATAATACAGATTCAGCTTCGGTAAGCTCGTCAAAAACGGAAGAGGTAATTGAAATCGTAAACAAAAAGAGAGCAGCGGCAGGTCTTTCATCGCTTGAATCTGACGATAAGCTTAATAAGGCAGCAGCGGAACGTGCAAAGGAAATATCAAGATCATTTTCACACACCCGTCCCGACGGAAGCAGCTGTTTCTCAATTCTTAAGGAATATGATGTCAGCTATTGGACAGTAGGCGAAAATATCGCATACGGATCATCAACACCGTCAGATGTAATGGAAATGTGGATGAATTCTGCAGGTCATAAGTCAAATATCATGAGCAGTTCTTTTACAAGAATAGGCGTGGGACATTATGTTGACAGCAGCGGAACTCACTACTGGGTACAGATATTTGCAGGATAAAAATAAAGATGTTACAGGTAAGCGGATGTTTATCTGTAACATCTTTTAATTTTGTGCTTCATTATAGATATCTTCGGTATTTACGTTCCAGATATCAGCTTTATCGGTTTTTCCCGAAAGGATATTGTCAACAGCAACAAGAGCAGTCATCATGGAATGATCCATATTATTGTAGCGATGCTGACCGTTTCTGCCGATGCAGTATAGATTTCCGAAGCTGTCCATATATTTTTTAATGGTATCTATCTCGCTGTAGCTGTCAAAGTAAGCGGGATAGGCTTTTTTTATTCTTTCCGTATGAGTATGTATTACCGATTTTTCCGATGGGATAAGTCCTATCTGTGAAAGCTCCTTTGCGGCAATTTCCGCAAGCTCATTATCGGATTTTTTCCAGAGAGAGTCATTTTCCTGACAGAAATATTCAGCGCCCAGCCAGATATATTTATCGGGGTCTTTCAGAAGATAAGGCGACCAGTTATTATATATCTGAACACGGCTGACTTTAAGAGAATTATCATGGATATATATCCAGCAGTCAGAGGGGAATTTTTCGGGACGGACCGCAAGTACCCCCACAATGATATGATCACGGAAGGAAAGCCCCTCAGCTATTCTTTTTATATCCTTCGGAGCGGAGTCTATCCCCAGAGAAAGCTCCTTAAGGGGCATAGATGAAAGGAATATATCTCCCTTTACGGTGATTTCGTATCCGTTTTTATCGGTGCATATAACAGCAGATATTCTGCCGTTTTCGGTGCATATCCTGCGGACCTTGTGTTCGGATAAAATATCCGCACCCTTGCTTTTTATAAGCTCCGCAGTCCTTTCCCATAACTGACCGGGACCGTACTTAGGATAATAAAATTCATCGGGAGCAGCCTTTTCCGAGCTTTTGAATATATTTCCGATAACCGAGGAAAGCTTTAAGGCACGTATGCGCTGATATCCCCAGTCTGCAGAGATATCACGTGGAGAACGTCCCCAATGCTTTTCGGTATAGGTTTTGAAAAACATTTCATAAACAGGACTGCCGAAACGGTTTATGAACAGATCCTCAAGATTGTTTTCTTTTCTCGGGAAAATCGCCGACCTGATATAGCCCATAGCTGCTTTCGGTGCATTAAGTCCCTTAAGCTGACGAAAAATTCCTGCGCTTATGGGATAATCAAAAAATCTGTCCTTAAAGTAAATAGATGAATATCTTTTCCGTTTCATAAGTATATCATCATTTTTACCGGTATCATCTGAGACAGGAATAAGCTCCGTCCACAATTTTCCGATCCGATCAATTCCCGTAAAAAAGCGGTGTCCTCCCGGGTCCATAATACAGCTGCTGCATTTTACGGAACGGGACAGACCGCCGATAAATGACGTTTCCTCAAGTATCGTCACTGAATATTCACTGCTTCTGTTCAGAAGCTCATAAGCGGCGGTAAGTCCTGCAGGACCTGCGCCGATGATCACTATTCTTTTCATGGCACACGTCCTTTCTTTTTATAAATTATACATAAATTTAATGATTCTGTCAAGCACAGAATAAAAAAGCCGTACACTCAGTTAAGGAACCGCTGATTAAATCGTTTCAAGACCCACTCAGTCAATTTTGCCGCTGCGGCAAAGGCATTTTCGTGGGTCTGAAACGATGCCTATGGCATTAATCAGCGTTTCCTTAAATGTACGGCAATGCTTATGTTCTGCTGATAATCGCCCTTGTATAAAAATCGTCGATCAGCGCAATAAAGCTGTCATCAAGCCTGCTGCGTTCTGCCTTATCGATGTTTTCGGCATACCATGCCATATCCTCCGATTCGGTTATCTCACCGTTCTGTGACTTATAGAATTCCTCATAAAGCCTGTTTATTTCGTTATTGTATTCAACAGCACTGTCTGCCCACCACAGATCGCTGTGACCGCGGTTGGGAGCATAGAAAAATTCCGCATGTGGATTATTTATTTCGTTCTTGTATTTGATGATACCCTGACCGTCAGGGATAATAAAATCATCGTCCGCCCCGTGTATGATAAGCACGGGAATATCTGTATTGCTTACAGCCTCAGCCGCCGAATTGTTGTATATATCACCGAAAAGCATATACTGATTTATCAGCATAGCAGGATAGAGAAGCTTTGCAAGGGGAGCGGGAACAATATTTTCCGCTTCCGCACTTATCATTTCAAGCGGCTCAGAATATCCCGATATACTTACAGAAGCGGCAATATCATGGTCATATCGGAGTATCTCAGCTGCGGCATAACCGCCCCAGCTGTGTCCCATTACAAGCAGAGGAATATTTTCAAACATTTCCGAGCCTTCGATATATGTGAGAGCAGCGTCCAGGTCCAGCGCAGACTGACAAAGTCCCACAACACCTTTTCCCTCACTGTTTCCGCAGCCTGTCGAATCATAGGAAAAAACGCTGTAGCCCATATCAATAAAAGCAGTCTGCAAAGAAAGATAGTTGTCCGCATAGCTTCCTATTCCATGAGCGAAAACGATAAGCCCCTTTTTGTTTTCGGGAGCATAAATATATCCTGTGAGAGTATTTTCCCCCGAATCAAAGGTTATCTGTTCACGAGGATATTTATCCTTTATATCCTCATAGATGTAATAACCCGAATAGGTACGTATTTCGCTTCCTCCTCCGAAATTTATATTAAAAAGTATCTTGGTAAGGATAACACCTGCGATAAATAATACGGACAGAGTTATCAGAATTATTGCAATAAGCTTTTTTATATTTATCTTTTTATTCATTGTGGAGCCTTTCTGTAGTAACAAAAAAGCCGCCTTCTCCTGCAAGGCGGCCCTATAATGCAATTTTTTATGAAGCTTCCGACGGAGCATTGGAAAGATCGCCCAGATATTTAAAGGAGATATCCAGAAGAGATTCCACATCGAAAAGCCTGTGCTCAGCGGTATCGCAGTTCATTACCACACATACGATCTCATGACCGTATCTTTCAGCGGTAGCGACCATACAATAACCTGAATTTTCCGTCATACCTGTTTTCAGTCCTGTAGCATATTCATAATAATCATTGCTTGATTCAATGACCATTTTATTTGTGTTTGCCCATTCGTAGCTCTGACCCGAATAAAGCTTTCCGCCTGCATAATCCTTTGAAGCGGAGCTCATGATCTCCTCATGCTTGGACGCATAGACAGCTATTCGTATCATATCAGCTGCGGTGGTATAATTATCCTCATCATAAAAGCCGTCAGGATTTGTAAAATTAGTATCCTTTGCGCCGATATTCTCAGCGGTAGTATTCATTACCTGAACAAATCTTGACACAGCCTCAAATGAGGATACATCATCGGTATCGCAGAGAAGCCTGCCGATATTTGCTGCAGCGGTATATGAAACATCGCTGCCGCCCTTAAGAATGATACCGTCGATAAGCTCAGCCCTGTCCATAGAGTAGCATTTCTTTATCTTGGCAAGACTTGCACCCTCCTGAACCAGATCAAGCTCTTCGCCTGCGGTAAAAATGAAATCCTTATCGGAAAGATCCAGTGCGACCGCCGCAGTCATAAGCTTCATTGTGCTTGCGGGGGAACACCGTTCATTTTCATTTTTTGCATAAAGTACCTTACCGTCTGTTTTGTCATACACCATTGCAATAGGTGAATAGGCGGTATAGTTTACGGGGCAGTAATCGGGAATAGTAAGATCGATCTGTGTTTTAGATGAATCTGTATTTACCGAATTAAGTGCCGCCGTGATCTCTGCCCGTCTGTCTTTTTCAGTTGTGATAACAGTATACTCAGGTGCTTCTACCGTTATCTCACCTGTTTTCATGAATGATATCTCAGCGTAAAGCAAACCGCTTACCGCAAGTATTCCGAATGCAAGTATACCTGCACGAAGATTATGCATTTTTCTGCGAAGTGCCTTCTGCTGATCGCGGATATCTTTATCTTTTTCTTTAACCGCTGTGCTGCTCTCCATATTTATTTTACCCGTTTTGTTTCTTTCTTTTTTTCTTTTGTTGCCGTGTAATAAAATTTTGTCTTTATTTGTCTTTTTATTTCTATTTATATACATTTTACCCTTACGGCAGTTTTAATTTTAGCATATAAAGGCGCATAAGGCAATAGTCTGCGCTGTTTTTTAACCGCATTGTAACTGCGATGTAATTTAACGAACGTTTGTTCACACGGAAATATGCAAAGCCATTACTGCACTTTGTGTATTTTAGATATAGGTGTAAGCGCTCACACTTTACACCCGTCGAATGATGTAAAGAAAAACACGTTACAGCTGATCTGTGCCGTTTTTTGTCGAAAAAAGCACCTTGTTAATTGATGTTGAATAATGTAAATAAATGTTGAATACAGTAAAAACCCTGCATGAATGTTACAGACGAAAATATTCCATAAGCGATAAAAGCATATTCCCCTTGACAATTTGCACAATTAGGTTTAAAATATAGATTATGGATTAAGGAATATCAGACCATAAAGAGAGGTTTTTATGAAATACATATTTATCGTAAATCCCGTTTCGGGCGGGGGAAAGAATATGAAGCTTATTGACGATATTGAAGCAGCATTTGCGAAAAAGGGAAGATCAGACCGTTTTGAAAAAATATATACAGAATATAAGGACCATGCCTGCCGTATAGCCTCAGAGTATTCGGAAAAATACGGCAAGGACTGTATTATAGTAGCCTGCGGCGGAGACGGCACAGTACATGAATGTGCAAACGGACTTGCATATACAGAAACGCCTCTTGCAGTGCTTCCCATGGGGTCGGGAAATGATTTTTCCGCAAAGCTTTACGAGCCGAAATGCTCACCCTATACAGTGGCAGAGGAGCTTGGCTTTCTTTCCGCCGCACCGAAAATGCGCATCAGAAGCATAGATATGGGAAAATGCAACGGCAGCTATTTTGTGGGAGTAATGTCAATGGGCTTTGATACAAGCGTCGAGGTATATGCGGATAAAATAAGCCGTAAGATACCCAAAGCCGCTCCGCTGGCGTATAAGCTGGGACTTGCGGCAGCACTTCCGGGAAAGAAAAAGTTTTCCGTAAATGCGGATATTTTCGTTCAGAGTACCGCAAACGGCAGAACAAGACGATATCCCATACGCCGCCGACTTGATTTTACCCTCATCGCCGTATGCAATTCAGGCTTTTACGGCGGAGGCTTCTGTCCCTCACCCGATGCGGTGCTTAATGACGGACTTTTTGAAATGTGCATAGCCTCCCCATGCAGCTTTACGGATATATGCTATATCGCCCCTATGTATAAAAAGGGAGTTGCAGCCGAAATATCCAAAAAGGTAAAGCTTATCACCGTGCTTGGCGGAAAGTTCACATCAACGGACGGCAAACCCTTTGTAATAAACTGTGACGGTGAAAATATGGTATCTGACTGTGCGGAATTTACTGTAGAGCATAAGTCCCTGAGACTTTGCACATCTATGTTCAGATAATGATTCAAGGAGAGCTTTGTTATGTCTAAAATCAAATTTCATCTGCCCGATTTTTTCGGGAATATCAGAATGAACCTGCTTTTTGCAGACGAAATAAAAAGAAACCCTCAGTATTTTTACGATAATATTGAGATAGCGTCCTCCTACGGCTGTTTTCCCCCTGCACTGTGGAACGGAGGAAGAACTGTTTCGGGAGCTGTGCGCCGTGAGCAGATAGAGCTTGTTATCAGGGAATATAACAGCAGGAATATCCCCATAAGATACACCTTTACAAATCCGCTTGTAAGGGTTGAGCATCTGAGCGACCCATTCTGTAATATGATAACACAGACAGCGGAAAATGGTCTTAATGAGATAATCGTAAACAAGCAGATATTAGAGGATTATATAAGAGAAAAATATCCAAAATATCCCCTTGTTTCCTCAACGGTAAAGCAGATAGAAAGCCTTGATGAGCTTACGGAGGAGCTTCAGAAGGATTATAAGCTGGTGGTGCTTGATTATAACTGGAATAACCGCTTTGAAGAGCTTGAAAAGCTTCCTCATAAGGATAAGATAGAGCTGCTTGTAAATCCTTACTGTACACCGAAATGCAGGCGCAGAAAGGAGCACTATGAATTTCTGGGACAGCTGCAGAAGGAATACAGCGAACAGGTTTTCGGAAACGCTCCATATAAGCCTGTGGAAAAGAAGGAATTTCCATGCCCCAATATGAGCTATGATTTTTATCGTACGACAAAATTCGACACTCATATTTCCAATGAAGCGGTTTACGGTAAATATACTGAAATGGGGTACAGCAATTTCAAGATAGAGGGACGTAATATGCACCCTGTAGATATACTTGAAAGCTATATCTATTACATGATAAAGCCGGAATACCGTGACGAGCTGAGAGTAAAGCTTCTTAAGACCCTGCTTATGAAGAGGGGATAACGCTATGGGATTATTTGATTTTTTCAGAAAGAAAAACGCTGTTTCCGATGCAATGAAGGGCAAAAAGACCAAGACCATAAACTATGTTGCCGCAGATATATCACAGCTTGCGGACGATATGGATAAGGACGTAAATGCACTTTTAAAGCTTGCACCCGTAAATTATTATGCCATAAAGAACACATATATAGAGGCTTTTTATATCATGAATGAGGAGCTTGATGATATTTCCGTTGCATTTTCGCTTATCGAAACAAAAAACGGAGCAGAAAAGCCTACAGCGAAAACAGGACTTTATCAGATAGATTTTGAGCTTTACAGAAAAGCCATGTTAAAGGTAGGCGTTACGGTAAAACGCAATAACGAGGAGTAAAAAATCGGCAGTACGTATGACCATACGTACTGCCATTTTTTATTAAGAATTACAAATTGCGAATTGCGAATTACGCATTGCGAATTGCGAATTGCGAATTACGCATTGCGAATTGATTCTTCCTCTCTGACCAGCTCATTGAGCTTTTTTATAAAATGTATCAGAAAGGGGAGACTTACAAGCGAGGAAAGCAGGTCCGATGCAGGCTGAACTCCGGTAACTCCGTTCAAGCCCAGAAGCTTCGGGAGTATAAGCACCGACGGAACAAAGAATATTCCCTGCCTGAAAGCAGAAAGAAAGGTCGCCGTAAAGGCTTTTCCGATAGACTGAAAGGTCATGTTTGCGGTTACGTTTATAGGCATAAAGGGCAGCGTGATGCAGTGAAAGCGCAAAGCCTGAGTGCCTATTCTTATTACTTCGGGGTCATCGCCTATAAACCATGTGATGATATGTGGAGCGAAAAAGTATACGGCAGCGGCTATTGAGCCCATCATAATAAAGCCTGTTGTCAAATTGAAGAGCATAGCTTCCTTTACACGTTTATACTTTGATGCACCGTAATTATAGCCTGCAACAGGCTGATATCCCTGACCGAAGCCGATAAGCAGTGAGAATATCATCATAAAGACCTTGTTTGAAACACTTATTGCAGCAACCGCAGGGTCTCCGTAAGCGGCGGCAACATGATTGAGCATGACCCCCGACATACTTGCAAGTCCCTGACGGCAGAAGGAGGGCAGTCCGTTTCTGATTATCATAAGATATGTCATAGGAGAGGTGCTTATCTTTTTGAAGGAAAGCTTAAGTCCCGATTTTCCCGAGATAAAGCAGCCGAAAAGTATTATCAGACTGACAGCCTGTCCGACAGCGGTAGCAATAGCCGCTCCCGTTATTCCCATATCCAGAGTGAAGATAAAGACAGGGTCAAGTATAATGTTCAGAATACTTCCCGAGGTTATTCCAACCATGGAAAGCTTTGCTTTTCCCTCCGAGCGCAGAAGATTATTCAGAACAAAGGTCATCGTCATAAGGGGAGCGGCTATAAGGATATATTTTCCGTACTCTATCGCAAAGGGAAGTATGGTTTCGGTAGAGCCTAAAAGCCGCATCAGAGGAGTAACAAAAATAAGTCCGAAAACACTTACTGTCAGACCGAGAACAGCTGCCGCAGAAAGTGCGGAGCAGGCAACGGATTCGGCTTCATTTTTTTTCTGCTGTCCCAGAAGTCTTGAAACGGCAGTGCCTGCACCCATTCCGAGGGTAAAGCCTACCGCCTGGATTATTGCCATAAGCGAGAAAACTATTCCGATAGCACCCGAAGCACTTGTTCCTAATTTTGAAACGAAAAAGGTATCCGCCATGTTGTATATTGACGATACCATCATTGAAATTATTGTGGGTACAGCAAGACTGCCCACTAATTTTTTTACGGGCATATCGCTCATTTTATTGTACTGTGCGCTTTTTTCCAAAATTTTATTCATCTCCGATTTTTACGATATTTATGTGCATATATATTTATTATACCACAAATCAAGCGATTTTGCAAGACATTCAAATGACAGATTTTTCAGAGCCTGATGAGTATAATAATTATATTGATGCTCCTCAGGCAGCTTTTGATTATCTGAAAGAGTATTTACTGACTTTTTACTTTATTTATATTTAAAACAATGATCTGCATTTTGGCAACCTTAAATTCAGCAGAGCGATAACAACCCCAACGTCAAGTAAGGACGGGCAGGGCTCCCGTCCGACCAATCGTAGCAAATAAGCGGCTTCTGCTCAATAAGAAGTCGGGTCCCACAACCCGAGGAAAGCAATAAGCGGAACTAAAAATCGACAGAGAGAGGTTGAGGGAAGGTGGGACATAACGACGCTAATGCGTCATTGGGGGAACCGTATAAGGAGAGAAATGTGGATTATTGCCCTTGCTTTTCTTTCTCTCTCCTCGGAGTTTTCCCCTCGCATTGAAGGCTGCAAAGTAACAATTACGTTTTTACTTATCATGACCATATTCGGTAAGCTTATGTTAAAGCAAAAACTCATTATAGAAAATAGTTTTTACTTTACATACCCAATAATATTCCCACATTTCAGTAATCATAAATATAGCGACAGCAAAAAAATCTATTCGGGGCGGTGGTTTATGTATATATATATTGATGTTCTTATAGTGACCTCGGTCTATGTGGATTATCTTCTGTTAAGAGTAACGGCGGCGGTGCTGAAACGGTATGCAAGGGTATCGGGCTGTATCGTGGGAGCATTGATAGGCAGCCTGTTTTCCCTTACAATACTTCTTCCGCCGATGAATATATTATTGTCGTCGGCACTGAAAATTATTCCGGTAACGGCGGCGGTGTATGCGGCATTCGGCTTCGGCAGCGTCCGCCGATATGCGTCGGCGTGTGTGGTTTTCTTCGGAGCAGGTGTATTATTTGCAGGTGTATGCGGTCTCCTTGCACAGACCTCGGCAGGCAGTATTATTATGTACCGTAACGGCTCGGTTTATTTCAGTATATCGCTTCCTCTGCTTATCATATCAACGGGAGCTGCATATGCGGCGGTAAGACTTTACAACAGATTTTCGGGGAATGATATCACCTCATCGGGAACATATACCATAACACTATACAGAAACAGAAAAAGTGTATCGCTTACAGCGGTAGCCGATACGGGAAACCGTCTCACCGACAGTATAACAGGTTCATATGTTATCGTGTGCGGACGTGAACAGCTTAAGGGACTTTTTTCAGAGGACGAGGATATACCCGACAGTACAGATATGTCACTATCAAAAGGGTGGCGGTTGATACCGTGTACCACAGCATTCGGATCGGGACTTATTCCCGTATTCCGTCCCGATATGGTATGTATAAGGTGTGACGAAACAAGGAAGGTAATATGTACAGAAGCACTTGTGGGAGCGGCTCCCGAGAAAATGGAGGCTGCCGTATTCAATCCGGAAAATTATTTCTGAAAGGACGGTTTTTTATGTTATTTGACCCATATTTTATCATGAATTTGATTAACAGTATTAAAAATGTTTTTATTTCCTTTTACAGATGTATGTCATCCAAGGGTTTCGTTGGAGTATATTACATCAACGGATCAGAAACACTTCCGCCCCCATTGTCACGGGAGGAGGAAGAAAATGTCTTTGCCATGCTGGAGACAAACTCTTCAGAGGCAAGAAATCTTCTTATCGTGCATAATCTGAGACTGGTGGTATATATAGCCAGAAAGTTCGAATCTACGGGCATCGGCATAGAGGATCTCATATCAATAGGCACGATAGGACTGATCAAAGCGGTGAATACATTCTGTCCCAACAAGAACATAAAGCTTGCAACCTACGCATCCAGGTGCATTGAGAACGAAATACTGATGTTTCTGCGTAAAACCTCCCAGACAAGAACCGAAATTTCCATAGATGAACCCCTGAATATCGACTGGGACGGCAATGAACTGCTGCTTTCCGATATCCTCGGAACAGAGGAGGATACCGTAAACAGCGGTATCGAAAACGCCGCAGAAAGGCAGCTTCTCAGGGATGCGGTATCGGGACTTCCGCCCAGAGAGCGTGAAATAATGGAGATGCGCTTCGGACTGATAAGCGGCAGAGAGCTTACCCAAAAGGAAACAGCGGATATTATCGGAATATCCCAGTCATATATTTCAAGGCTTGAAAAAAAGATAATCCGAAAGCTGAAAAAGGAGCTTGAAGAAATGTTGAATTGATAATACAATCCGTACCTTGTAATTTAAAATCGCTTATATTGTATGTGAATATACATAAAAGGCTTTTGCACAGACATTTTTTGTCCTGCAAAAGCCTTTCTTATGTATATGCTTATGATACGGAATCGAGAGCGGCGGCAAGACCTGTGAGATTACCCTTCCAGTCCTCATAAAGCTCGTCGTTTTCCTCCCAGAGCTCACGAAGCTCGGAATTTTCGCCGAGAATAAGTCTTACAGCGGAAGCGCATCTGCCGATTATATCGGTAAGGTCTGTTCCTTCAAAACGTTCCTTTATCGTCTGCATTTCATCGGGCGGATATTCACCGAAAAAGCTGCTGTCGGTTCCGTCAGCTATGAAATATGCAGCTGCAGCGGCAGCAAGCGCATATTGTGCGGTGTCATATTCGATATAATCGTCGGAACAATCGAAAAGCTCCTCGGTCATTCGTTCGATCTCAGCCTTGATATCTGAGCATTCTGCAAGCTCACAGAGTGCGTCACATGATGTATCGTCCTCAAAAATACCGTGTCCCCATGCTCCCATTAGTATTGCCTCCTTAAAAAATATAAATTAATAATATAAATGATAACAGATTTTGTATCAGATGTCAATAAAAAATCATAGCATTTGTATATCTGCTCATAACTTCGCTGAATATTTGAAATTTCGATTAAATCCATTGAAAAATGTGTTTTTTTATCTTGACAAAAAAGCATAGGTGTGCTATACTTTTAAGGTATTATCGGTAAAATCATATTTATCGGTTTAAAAGCTTTAACGATTTAAAGGAGAGTTTAAGTTATGAAATCTATCAAGAAGATCGCTGCTCTTGCACTTTCATGTGCAATGGCAGGAATGAGCCTTACAGGCTGCGGCAGTACAGGCTCTGATACAGCAGAAACAACAGCAGCAGGCGGTGCAGCAGATGCTTCCGCTGAGGGACAGGTATATAACATCGGTATCTGTCAGCTGGTTGAGCATGAAGCACTGGATATGGCTACAGAGGGCTTCCAGGCTGCTCTTAAGGAAAAGCTTGGAGAAGGAAACGTTACATTTGATGTACAGAATGCACAGGGTGAGTCCACAAACTGCGCAACTATCTGCTCAGGCTTTGTTTCCTCTGATTATGACCTTATCCTTGCGAATGCTACAGCTGCACTTCAGTCAGCAGCAGCAGCTACAGCATCTATCCCTGTAGTAGGCACATCTATCACAGACTATGCAACTGCTCTTGATATTGATGACTGGACAGGCAAGACAGGCACAAACATCACAGGTACATCTGACCTTGCTCCCATTGAGCAGCAGGAGGATATGCTTCTTGAAATGTTCCCCTCACCCAAGCAGGTAGGTATTCTTTATTGCTCTGCCGAGCCTAACTCAAAGTATCAGGCTGAAAAGTTCATTGAGGCTCTTGAGGCTGACGGTATCGCATACAAGGAGTATACAGCTGCCGATACTAACGAGATCCAGTCTGTTACAACAACAGCTGTAGGCGAGTGCGATGTTATCTATGTTCCTACAGATAACACAATGGCTTCCAGCACAGAGGTCGTAAAGAATGTTGCTGTTCCTGCAGGTGTTCCGATCATTGCAGGTGAGGCTTCTACTTGCTCAGGCTGTGGTGTTGCTACACTTTCTATCAGCTACTATGACCTTGGCTATACAGCAGGTGAGATGGCATATGAGATCCTTGTAAACGGCAAGAACCCCGGAGATATGGATATTCAGTTTGCTCCTCAGGTAACAAAGATGTACAATGCATCGATCTGTGAAGAGCTTGGAATTACTCCTCCCGAGGGTTATTCTCCCATTGAATAATTCATCGGAGCAAAAGGCATACAATAATTAAATAAAACGGGGGCGGATTATGTTCGCTCCTGTTTCCATATCTTGAATGGAGTGAATTTTTAATGAAATCTATCACGGCTCTACTTTCGGCGCTGCCGGGCTCGGTGGCACAGGGTCTTATATGGGGCGTGCTGGCGATCGGCGTATATATTACATATAAGGTACTTGATTTTGCCGATCTTACCGTTGACGGCTCACTTGGTACAGGCGGTGCGGTAGCGGTAATGCTTATTACAAACGGCTGTCCCATTCCACTTGCGTTGGTAGTAGCCTTTATTGCAGGCTGTGCGGCAGGCTTTATCACAGGCATACTGAATACAATGCTTGGAATACCGGCTATTTTGTCGGGAATTCTTACTCAGCTGGCACTTTATTCCATAAACCTTGATATTATGGGCAAGGCGAATGCGGCTGTAAGCGTTGATAAGTATGATCTTCTGGTTTCGCTCAGATATATACCTCAGTCGATAATCACGGGAACGATCTTTATCGTTGCCATTGCACTGGCACTGTATTGGTTCTTCGGAACGGAGCAGGGCTTTACTCTCAGAGCTACAGGCTGTAATCCGAATATGGCAAGGGCACAGGGTATCAATACAAAGAAATCAACAGTTATCGGACTTGTGCTCGGAAATGGTCTTGTCGGACTTGCAGGCGGACTTCTTGCACAGTATCAGGGTTATTCCGATGTAAATATGGGCAGAGGTGCTATCGTTATCGGACTTGCAGCTATTATTATCGGCGAGGTCCTCGGTGAGCTTATACTCGGAAAGAGACTTAATTTTATCGGCAGACTTTTATTCACAGCTGTAGGTGCGATAATTTACTTTGTTGTAATTCAGGTCGTACTCTGGCTTGGTCTTTCATCACAGAATACAAAGCTGTTCTCAGCTATTACAGTTGCAGTGTTCCTTGCTGTACCTTATCTTAAGGCACAGTCAAAGACCTCCTTCAAGAGAGCTGCAAAGAGGGGAGTTGCGGAAGATGCTGGTGCTTAATGATATCAGAAAGACCTTTAACATAGGTACTATAAATGAGAAAAAAGCACTTAACGGTGTTACTATAACCCTCGATGACGGTGACTTTGTTACTATAATCGGCGGTAACGGTGCAGGAAAATCAACTACTCTTAACGCTATTGCAGGTGTATGGCCTGTTGATTCGGGAGTTATCGAGATAAACGGAAAAAATATCACGGGACTTCCCGAGCATAAGCGTGCAAAATTTCTCGGAAGAGTATTTCAGGATCCTATGACAGGAACCGCCGCAACGATGGAAATACAGGAAAACCTTGCTCTTGCTGCAAGAAGAGGCGAAAGCAGAGGTCTCAGGTGGGGTATAACCAAGAAGGAAAAGGATGAATACCGCGAGCTTCTGAAGATGCTTGATCTGGGTCTTGAGGACAGAATGACCTCAAAGGTAGGTCTGCTTTCGGGAGGTCAGAGACAGGCGCTTACACTGCTTATGGCTACTCTGAAGAAGCCTGAGCTGCTGCTCCTTGATGAGCATACAGCTGCGCTTGACCCTAAAACAGCTGCAAAGGTGCTGGAGCTTTCCGATAAGATAATTGAGGAAAACAAGCTTACGGCAATGATGGTAACACATAATATGCATGATGCTATCAGGCACGGAAACAGGCTTATTATGATGAACAAGGGCAGAATAATCTATGATGTAAAGGGTGAAGAAAAGAAAAATCTTACGGTAGATTATCTGCTGCAGAAGTTTGAAGAGGCAAGCGGAACTGCGATCAATAATGACAGAATGTTGTTGAGCAAGTAATAAGTTATTAAACGGCATTACTATCATTTGTAATGCCGTTTTTTGATTTTGGAGTGATTAATATGAGCAGAAAAAAGTCGGCAGGATTTATAATAACTGGAATAGTGATATATTTTGCTGCTAAATATATCGGTAAAGCTGTGCAGATAGTGAGTCTGTTCAGTATATCATCATCGTTGATATTTGTAATACTGCTTTGTATAGCGGCGGTATTTATGCAGCGTTGGTCGGGAAAGATCATGAGCTTTCCGCTTGTTATGCTGCTGGCGGGTGCAGTAGATGTGATTTCGGGTGCTTTTTCATCGGGTGATGTTGTAACAGAAGCAGCGGCGATTGCTGATCGTTTTATTGGTTCTGAGTTTGTGAACTGGGATATTGTTTCGGCATACGGCAGCAAAGGGTTTGCGTTTGTTATGACGATCTACAATGCTTTTCAGGTGGTTGTAAGGTTTGTTCTTGTGATAATTGCATCGGCAGCTGCAAAGCTGGTGAGAGAAAAGGTGCTTGCTAAGAAAAAGAACTGAAAACAGGGGGCTTTTTACTGCTCCCTGTTTTTATTTTATCGGGTGTAACCAAAAGGTGTTCTGATTTGTCTTATATACAGAAACGTTTCTAGGTACCGAATAAAGCACAAAGGAATGATAGAAATAAACAAAACACTTTTTACGCAATATGTGAAGAGCTTTCAGTCTATGGTATTTCGTCTTGCGTACAGCTATGTCAGGAATCGTACAGATGCGGAGGATATAACCCAGGAGGTGTTTTTCAGGCTTTATAACAGCTCGGAAAGCTTCTCCGCCGATGAAAATGCAAAGGCATGGCTTATACGTGTAACTGTAAATACGTCTAAAAATCATCTTTCATCGGCATGGGTAAGACGTAAAATCACGCTGACGGAAGATATACCCTTGAAAAATGAAAGGGACTATGAGCTTTTAGATGCGCTCAACAGGCTTAATGTGAACTATCGTACGGTAATTTATCTTCATTATTATGAGGGTTATAGTGTGGCGGAAATATCAGATATACTGAAAATATCGGAAAGCAATGTAAAGGCCCGCCTTAAACGTGGGCGGGATAAGCTTAAATCTATACTTGAAAAATAAGAAAGGACAAATTATGAAAAGATTGAATGATTTATATGATCAGATCACACCGGAAACTTCTCCCGAAGAGCTTGCAGAGATGATAATCAATACAGACACAAAGCCGATTCTGAAAAGGCGTTCATCAAGGATCATGACGGCGATTTTTGCGGCGGCGGTTTCTGTGTCGGTCATGACAATATCTGTAGGAGCGGTAAACGGCTGGGATTATGCAGGAATATTTAAAAGTATTTTCGATGATAAGAGTGAAAATCTTACCGAAAATATTGTTCCCGAAGCAACTGTTCTGGAGGATACGATAGATACAATGAATTTTGAGCTTGTGGCAGCGGCGGCGGATAAGCATAGTGTGCTTGCGGTCATAGATATTTACTCTGAAAACGGCTATAAGCTTGTTGAAGAGATTGAGGGTGAAACTATAATAAAGCCTTTTCAGGATCTGTTCATATGTATAAATTCCGATGACACGGGCAGTTCGGGTACAGGCATACACGTCATTGAGCAAAGTGAAGAAAAGCTTCGCCTTAGTGTAAGAACGAATACTGAAAATATGATAAAAGGTGAAAAGGTTACTGTTCAGGCGTGGCTGCAGAACAAAAAAGATGAAAACGGGGAGTATCTGTTTGGAAAAGACGATTTTTATTCATGGTCGGCGGAATTTGTGGCAGATTATACTGCCGATGAGATCCGTTATGAAAAAAATATGGAATTGATCGGCGGTGCTAAGCTGACGGGGGTTGAGATATCTTCTATATCTGCTTGCTTTGAAGGTGAAAGGTTTAATGATTTCCCTTGGGGAACAAACAATGTGTATGTAATGCTTGACAGCGGTGAAAAGGTGGAGATCAATCAATTTTCAGGTTCATCCTATGTTGAAGGCGATGAAACAGGTGCAACTCTTTTTATTTTATGCTTTGCTGAACCTGTAAACCCTGATGAAGTATGTGAGATCGTAATAGGAGAACAGGTTGTAGAAATTAAATAATTCCATATATTTATTTTGAGGATAAAACGCTTTTTGAGAATATTTCTCGGAAGCGTTTTATGTTTTGATTGAGTGTTGAAGATAAAACACCCCAAAACCTGACAAAAAAGTCAAAACAGCACAATAAAAGTATATGTATACTTGTTAGAAAAGCAGAATGTGCAAAAAAGTGTTGACAAAAGGGAGATAGTGTGGTATTATAAATAAGCTGTCACGAACGAGTGAGATGCGAAGCTCCGAAAGGAGCAAAGCGAAACAAAGTTGTTA
>JAFUOZ010000025.1 GCA_017481565.1 Oscillospiraceae bacterium
AAAAACAATAATTCTAACATTCAAAGGAGACAAATATTATGGTAATAACCGATGTAAAAATACACACTGTTTTGAATAATAGCAGAATAATAGCCTATGCTTCTGTTGTTATTGATGATTGGCTGATGATCAGAGATCTCAAGCTTGTTCAGGGAAATAACAGGCTTTTCGTTGCAATGCCAAGCAGAAAGCTTGCTGAGGGAGGATTTGCTGATATGGTGCATCCTATTTTTGAAGATGTCAGAGAAAGTATTGAACTATCCGTGTTTAATGCCTATTACGATTTTCTTGCAGACGAATACTCAACTATGTAAACACAGCGTCGAACGCTTATTATTCAAAACACCCTATTATATCATCAAGATATCCAAGCATAAATTTAATGAGAAGCTTTAACTCTTCATAAGATTGATACCTTAATCCGGAAACATTATCGCTGCTAAAAAATTGAACTAGAGCTGCCATAGAAGGTGCAGCAAACAATCCTTTACCATCTTTTTGACCAAAAGGAATAAAAGTAACAGTATCATAAGCAAAAGAAATATTATACCCGATAATCAACCCATTCTTTTCTTTTATTACCCGGCAAAATCTTTCTTTTATATTATAATCGCCCTCGTAACCCAACTCGCTCAGTATCTTCAGTATTTCTTCTTTACCGGGTTTATATTTGGTATATCCTGTGTACTCGATTAGCTTACATTTGTTGCTGAGTTCAAGATACTTTTCAACAAAGTCGCTTTTTGAAAAAAACGAATACAGTTCTTTGTAAAAAAAGATACCTGAAAGCTGTTGAATACCACTGAGTAATGTCACAATAAAAGTAATAATTTCATCCGATTCTCGCCAGTTGTATGAAAAAATATTATCTGTGAAATATTCCTCTTCCATATATTCGTTAAGTATATCATAAAGCGGTCTTTCGTAAACCTCGTTTTCATACTCAATCTTAAGTGTGAATTGATATCCTTGGTTACTTGCATTGATATAACAACCTGTTTTAACCTTTTTGTCCCAATGTATAGTAACACATTTCGTGCCATTATCAACAAAGTATACATTTGGATTTTCAGTATCAATGCAGGTTCTTCCTCTAATTACCAGATGTTCCTTTATGTAATTAATGTCATACTGTTGCTTGTCACATTTTTGATGATGTGAGTCATAATATTCTTTAAAGTCCTTTACAAATGAAGAATACTTCATAAAATGCTGTAAAATGCTTGGTATCATAATCTGCACTCCTTTTCTATAGTAACTTCTAAATTAACATTCATTTTACTTTATTATACTTTCTTTGCTTGCTTTTGTCAAGTTTTGTTATACAGCATCAATTTGCGGTTAAAAAAACGGTCAGAAGTATATAACCTCTCCCAAAATTTACATAAGCCGAAAACGAATATGAGTAGCAGTGTCTGACAATAATTGTATAGACGAAAAAATGCTCAATCGGGAGAATATGGTTTATGTACTATAATAAAGTTGCGATCAGCGGAGTTGATACATCAAAGCTGCCTGTGCTTAAGGAAGATGAAAAAATGGAGCTTCTGAGAAAGTACAGGCAAGGTGACAGATCTGCAAGAGACAGACTTATAAACGGAAATTTGCGACTGGTTTTAAGTGTTATACAGAAATTTATCGGCAGGGGAGAAAATCCCGACGATCTTTTTCAGGTGGGCTGTATCGGACTTATGAAGGCGATTGATAATTTCAATACTGAGCTTGATGTGCGTTTCTCAACGTATGCTGTTCCGATGATAAGCGGAGAGCTGAGGCGATATCTCAGGGACAATAATCCCATAAGAGTCAGCCGCAGTATGAGAGATCTTGCATATCGTGCGATGCAGGCAAAGGAGCAGCTCATAAATGAGAATAAAAAAGAGCCTACCGTTGATGAGATAGCAAAGCTGCTTGATCTGCCTGTAAGCGATGTAGTGGTCGCTCTGGAGAGTATATCCGAGCCTGTGTCCCTGTATGAGCCTGTATATTCAGATGCGGGAGATACCTTATATGTGCTTGATCAGCTTGGTGACAGCAGCAGTGATGAGGCATGGCTCAACGAAATTTCTCTTAAGGAGGCTATAAAAAGCCTTAAGGGGCGTGAACGTGATATACTCCATAAGCGCTTTTACTGCGGAAAAACACAGATAGAAGTCGCCGAGGAAATAGGCATATCCCAGGCACAGGTGTCAAGACTTGAAAAGAACATTATTGAAAAAATAAAAGGTAACTGATAAAAAAGGCGGCACCGCAGTTAATGAGATGCCGCCGGATTTTTTATAAAATATTATACGCAGATCAAACCTGGCTGTTGTTGTCAAGGAAATCCATAACATCATCAACAGTTGTGAATGCGAGAGCTGTGCAAGTATCAGCGCAGCCGTAGTAGATGCAGATTCTTCCTGTGTCAGCGTCAACAAGGTTAGCGCAGGGGAATGTAACTGCGTCTGTATCGCCTACCAGCTCATAGTATTCCTGAGGGCTGAGGAGGTAGGAAGCACCTCTCTTAAGAACCTTCCAGGGCTGATCCTTATCGAGAAGAGCAGCAGAGAAGCTGTATACATAACCGTTGCATGAGGTAAGAACACCGTGATAGAAAATGAGCCAGCCTCTGTCTGTTTCGATCGGAATAGGACCTGCACCCATCTTTGTGGACTCCCAGCCCTTGGAGGGACCCATTACGTGTCTGTGCTTGCCCCAGAATGTAAGGTCGGGGGACTGGCTGATGAACATATCGCCGAAAGGAGTGTGACCGCTGTCGGAAGGACGGCTCATCATCATGTACATATCATTGATCTTTCTGGGGAACATAACACCGTTTCTGTTGAAGGGGAGGTAAGAGTTCTCCAGCTGTGTGAAGGTCTCGAAATCCTTTGTTGTAGCGATGCCGATAGTGGGCTTCCAGCCGTAAGCGTTGCACCATGTAACGATGTACATATCTTCGCCTTCCATCTTGCATACTCTGGGGTCATAGCCGTACTGCCACTGAGCAACCTCAGGATCGAGATTATCTGTATTGAAGTGGATTCTCTCTTCGTTGATATCCCAGTTGATACCGTCCTTGGAGAAGCCTACATGGATCTCCATGTTTCTCTCTCTGTCGTCAACACGGAAAACGCCTGCGAACTTGTAGTCGCCCTTTTCAAAAGGAACTACGGAGCTGTTGAAGATAGAGTTGGAAGGCTCTCTGTAGCCGTTAGCCTTCTTTACCATGATATGATCGCGCTTGATGATAGGGTTAGCGCTGTAGCGCCATACGATATCCTTGCAGCCCTCGGGCTTGTCCTGCCAGGGAATGTTAGGAAGTGATGTACCGTTAATGATCTTGGTTTTCATTGGTGATTACCGCCTTTCAAAATAATATTGTGGTGTACCGCACTTAACAGGTGGTGTCTGATAAGCTGCGGTTGATTTTTGTAATTAAAGTGTGTAATGTTTACAAGTATTACTATAACATATTTTCAGAAAAAGTCAATAGTGTGTAAAAATGCACATCAAAACTATTTTAATTATGTTATATATGCACAAATATATAATAAAAAACGTTTCAGTCTGCCTGTTTGCGTAAACCGAAAACGTTTTTGATGATAATATTTTTATAAATTCAGACTATGTTTATTAAAAAAATCAGTTGAATATTATATAAGTTATTTGAAAATATACATAAAATATATATAATATTTACAATCTAAAAAAATAAACCGATTAAATTAATCTGTGCATAGATTAATTTAATCGGTGTGCAGCTTAATTTATCCTGCCTTTCCGGAGGATTCCATAATTCTGAAGCAGCAGCTGTTGCCTTCAGCGGTAAGCATTGCCGAATCGCCTGCGGAAAGCTCTCCCGAAAGTATCATACGTGACAGAAGATTTTCCACCTTTGACGTGATCGTATGACGGAGCGTTCTTGCTCCCTCCTTGCCGAAGCCTTCCTTTGTAAGCAGTGACACAGCCTCAGGGGAAAATCCGATATTTATCTTAAGCTCTGCCGCACGGGTGCTTATCTGTGCAAGCAGGCGTTCGGTAAGAAGGGGCATTTCCTTTTCCGTAAGATTACCGAATACGATTATTTCATCTATTCTGTTCAGAAGCTCGGGACGAAAATGCTTTTTAAGCTCCGTTCTTATATTCTGTTTTATTTCCTTTACGGGATTTCCTTCAGTAAAACCGATAGTCTTTTTATCGGTCATAAGCTCCGCACCGATATTTGATGTGAGGATTATCACGGTGCTGCGGAAGCTGACCCGTCTGCCCTGATTATCGGTAAGGATACCGTCCTCCAGTATCTGTAAAAGCAGATTTGATACATCGGGGTGAGCCTTTTCTATCTCATCGAAGAGTATTACCGAATAGGGCTTGCGGCGCACCGCTTCTGTAAGCTGTCCGCCCTCGTCAAAGCCTACATAGCCGGGGGGTGAGCCTATCATTCTGGATACGCTGTGTTTTTCCATATATTCGCTCATGTCAAGACGGATAAGAGCCTCCTCATCGCCGAACATACACTCGGCAAGTGCCTTTGCAAGCTCTGTTTTTCCAACGCCCGAAGGTCCCGAAAAAATAAATGAGCCTACCGGACGTCTGGGATCGTTTATGCCTGAGCGGCCACGCCTTACTGCGTCCGAGACAGCCTTTACCGCCTCGTCCTGACCGATTATCCTTTTATGAAGCTCATCTTCCAGGGCAAGCAGACGCTCACTTTCAGACATTGCAAGCTTTGAAACAGGTATTCCCGTTGCGGAGGAAAGCACATGACAGATATCCTCGGCAGTAACATACACGGGATCATCACTGTCACAGCCTTTCTTTCTGCCGCTCTGCTTCAGCTCTTTTTCCTCCAGCATCTTGCTGAGACTGTCCGCAAGCTCACGGAGCGTTTTAGGCTCAGTATGAGAATTTATTTTTGCTCTTGAAGCTGCTTCATCTATAAGATCGATAGCCTTGTCTGGCAGATATCTGTCACTGATATATCTTGCCGAAAGAGTAACTGCCGCATCAATGGCCTCATCGGTGATCGCAACATGATGAAAGCTTTCATATCGTCCCGCAAGACCCTTTATGATACTTCGGCAGATTTCGGGAGACGGCTCTTCAATGATAACCTTCTGAAAGCGGCGGTCAAGCGCACTGTCCTTACCTATGAACTTTCTGTATTCATCAAAGGTGGTTGCTCCGATTATCCTTATATCACCTCTTGCAAGCTGCGGCTTAAGGATATTTGCCGCATCTATTGCGCCCTCTGCAGCACCTGCGCCTACTATCGTATGAAGCTCGTCAATAAAGAGAATGATATTTTTGTTTTCCGCAACCTCGTCAAGACACTGCTTTATTCTTTCTTCAAAATCGCCTCTGTATTTTGCACCTGCGATCATTGAAGTGAGATTAAGTGAAAAAATACGTTTTCCCAGAAGTGTATCGGGTACCTGACCCTTTGCGATAAGAGCGGCTATTCCTTCGGCAACAGCGGTTTTTCCCACACCTGCTTCGCCTACAAGACAGGGGTTGTTTTTGGTGCGGCGTGACAGTATACGTATAACACGTTCTATTTCCTTTTCACGGCAGAAGACAGGATCGCATTTGTTTTCGGCGGCATATTCGGTAAGATCCTTTCCGTATTTCAGAAGTGTGGGAGCCTTTATTGCAGGGGCATGGCGCATAATTCCGCCTGACTGTATACCGCATGAACCTAACATACGGGTTATGCTGCAGCCTGTGTCGCATAAAATAGTGTAGGCTGTGCTTTTTTCATCGGTGAGTATTGCGGACAGCAGATGCTCCGTTCCTGCAGGCCGTACTGCTGTAGCCGATGCCCTGTCTGCAGCATCGGATATAAGACGCTTCAGGGCAGGTGTTGCACTGTCAGAAGTTACTGTGCATGGCTCGCCTCTGCCTACAAGCCTGATTATTTTATTAAGTATTTTTTCATCAGATAATCCGCAGCTTCTGATGATACTGTAAGCGGTGCTGCCCTGTTCAGATGCAAGGGATAACAGAAGATGCTCACTTCCTGCGTAGGTATGACCTAACCGTCCTGCAGCAAGGAGCGCCTTGTTTATGACGGTATTTGCTTTTTTGGTGAAAAGTTCGGAATTATACATTATTACCTCCATGCCGCAATGGCGAAAAATATTTATTATACGATAAATCAGATGCTTTATCGGTATTGCCTATAATATTATGTCACAGTTTACAGGAAAATATTTGTCGCAGAGGGTAAAGCCTTACAAAAAAATATCGCAGATTATTACACATTAAGCAATAATACGTACAAATCACAATTATTGCATTTTTTTACACGGTATTACGGGAGATTCACAGGAAATACTATTTAAAAATATGAGGGAGCATGATAATATATGAACAAAAAAATTTTATCCGTTTCGGCAGCGGCAGTTCTTGCCTTCCGTCTTGCAAGCAGCTTATCCTGTATCAGGTCATATGCTGATGATAACGTAATATGCTCTGAGGTGCTTGCGGAAGCGGAAACGGGAAAGCTTCTGTATGAGGAAAATGCTTATGAAAAGCACCCGTCAGGCTCACTGTGCAAGCTTATGACAGTACTGCTTGCTGCAGAGGCGGTCCAAAGGGGAGAAATATCCTATGATACGGTATGTACGGCAACGGAACACGCAAATTCGATGCAGGGGGCACAGATATGGCTTATGCCGGGAGATAAAATGACTCTGGGTGAGCTTATGAAGGCAGTGATAATCGGAAATGCAAACGATGCGGCTGCAGTGATATCCGAAGCGGTATCGGGTACAGAGGAGCGGTTTACTGAGCTTATGAACAGCCGTGCAGATGAGCTTGGAATGACCGACACAAATTATGTGAACGCAAGCGGCTACGAAAGCGGCGGAGCGTATACCACAGCGGCAGATACGGCAAGGCTGCTTTGTGCTTTATCCGAGCATGATGAGCTTACGGAAATTTTTACCTCAAGGCTTGATTATCTTAATGACGGACAGGTGCAGCTGGTCACATCTAATCCGTCGGCTGTGCGCTGCAAGGGGGGACTTGGCTTCAAGGCAGGCTTTACAGGCAGCGGAGAGCAGCAGCGTTTCTACGCGGCGCAGGGAGCGGCAAGAGACGGCGAGACCTATGTTTCTGTTATTATCGGCTCGGAGGACGAGGATTATGCAGCTGTAAAATCACAGGAGCTGCTTGATTACGGCTTTCAGGTGTTCGATACTGTGATACCGGATATACCCGAGGATGTGCCCTCATCAGTCAAGGTAAAAAACGGTACGAAAAACAGCGTAAGAACAGAGGTGAAGGGTCTGGACAGCATGGTCATATCCGCAGGCTCATCGGGAAAAATATCAAGCCGCACAGCTGTCAGCGAATATATTTTTGCCCCTGTAGAAAAGGGGGAATGTGTGGGACAGATAATGTATTATTATAACGGAAAGCACGCTTTTACCGCCGATATATGTGCGGTAGGGAATGTAGGGGCGAAAAATACCGAATATATGTTGTTTAAAATGCTGAAAAAACTAATAGATTTTGGTAGCTAAATCTGCAAAATGCATAAAAATCGTCATTGTTTATAAAATAGCTTGCAAAATTCCGATAAATATAGTAAAATGTATTAAGGATTATTTTAGAGACAGACATTCTGTTACATTATGTCTGCTTCAAACTGGAGGAATAGTACAATGTCCGAAATTTTACGTCTTAACACAAATTATCTCGGCAGCTTTATAGCTCCTGAGGAAATGGCAGCGGCAAAGCCTTACTGCGATGCGGCTGTAAAGGTCCTTGCCGACAAGTCAGGTCTCGGCAGCGACTTTCTCGGTTGGGTAAAGCTTCCCGAGGAATATGATAAAGACGAATTCAGCCGTATCAAGGCTGCCGCTGAAAAGATTAAGAAGAATTCAGATATTCTTATCGTTATCGGTATCGGCGGTTCATATTTAGGTGCAAGAGCAGCTATTGAGCTTCTTAAGTCGCCTATGTACAACGATCTGAAAAAGGATACGCCCAACATCTATTATGTAGGCTGCAACATCAGCCCCACATATCTCAATGAGATCATCTCTATCTGTGAGGGCAAGGATTTTTCAGTAAACGTAATTTCCAAGTCAGGTACAACAACAGAGCCTGCTCTCGCTTTCAGAGTATTCCGTGATCTTGTTATCAAGAAGTACGGCAAGGAAGGCGCAAAGGAAAGAATTTTCTGTACAACTGACAAGTGCAGAGGAACTCTTAAGGAGCTTGCGGACGCTGAGGGCTACGAGACCTTTGTTGTTCCCGATGATATCGGCGGAAGATTTTCCGTTCTTACAGCAGTAGGTCTGCTGCCTATCGCAGCTGCAGGCTGTGATATCGACGCTCTCATGGAGGGTGCCGCTCTTGCAATGAAGGATTTCGACGCTCCCTATGAGGAGAACGATGCATATAAGTATGCAGTTATCAGAAATATCCTTTATAAGAAGGGCAAGTCAGTTGAAATGCTGGTTTCCTATGACCCCAGCTTCACAATGATGACAGAATGGTACAAGCAGCTCTTCGGTGAGTCCGAGGGCAAGAGCAATATGGGTGTATTCCCATCTGCCGCTACCTTCTCAACAGACCTTCATTCTATGGGTCAGTTCATTCAGGAAGGCTCAAAGCTTCTTTTTGAGACAGTTGTTGATATCAAGACTCCCAAGAAGGATTTCTTCCTTGAAAATGATGCAGACAATCTTGACGGTCTCAACTTCCTTACAAATCAGAATATGTCCGTTGTCAACAGAAAGGCTATGGTAGGAACTATCCTTGCTCATACAGAGGGCGGCGTTCCCAACGTAGTTATCGAAATGGCAGACACTACCGAAAAGAGTGTAGGATATATGATCTACTTCTTTGAAAAGGCTTGTGCAATAAGCGGTTATCTGCTTGGTGTAAATCCCTTCAACCAGCCCGGCGTTGAAAGCTACAAGAAGAATATGTTCGCTCTTCTTGGCAAGCCCGGCTATGAGGAGCACAGAAAGCTTCTTGAAGAGAAGATCTCAAATCAGGGCTGATCCTCCGCAGTTAAACGGAGTTGATATAGCAAACGGGGAATATGCGTAATATTCAGATATTTAACGAAGGGGCGGCAGCGGTGCCTTCTTCGGAAGCGTATTTTCTTCGTATATACTTATCCGCTGAGAATGGAGCTTTATTATGGTAAAGATTATCACAGGTAAAAAGGGTTCAGGTAAAACAAAAATCTTAATCGATATGATCAATGAATCAGCTAAGAATACAACAGGCTACGTTGAGTGCATTGACAAGGGTACAAAGCTCAGATATGACATCGGTCATACAGTAAGACTTGTTGATACAGATCAGTACAGCATCTACTCCTACGACGCATTCTTCGGTCTCGTTGCAGGTCTCGTTGCAGGCAACTACGATATCAAGGATATCTACATTGATTCTATCCTTAAGATCGGCGGCGCTGATTATGAAGCACTTGCTGCTCTTCTTGCAAAGGTGGACAAGCTTACAGGCGAGGATGTAAATGTTGTATTTACAGTATCCGCAGACAAGAGCGAGCTGCCCGAATCAGTAGCTAAGTACGCTATGAACTAAGATTTTGTATACAAATCGATAATTTTTTGCAAAAAAACCTGCATAAACTATTGACATACATATTATTATGTGATATAATCAAGTTTGTGTTTGGGTGCAGGAGTCAGTTATGGTTTTGAACTTAAAGCAGCTATATGATATTGTCGGCGAGACTGAGGAAATTGATTATGTTGTCGATACCGACAGGCTTGCTGAAATACACGGCTACAGCTTTTCGGGAAACACTTGCGTTAAAGGAAAGGCGATGAACCGTGCAGGTATTCTGACCTTGACATTTTCCGTAACGTTTACTCTAAAGGCTGAATGCGACAGATGTCTGAAAGAGTTCGACAGAGAATTTTCCTTCGATTTTGAACATATTCTTCTTAAGGAGTCCAATACGGACAATGATGAATATGTTATTACAGAAGGGGATAGTCTCGATCTGGACGAGCTTGTGATTTCGGATATCCTGCTTCAGATTCCCACGAAACTGCTTTGCAGCGAGGATTGCAAGGGATTGTGCTTCCGCTGCGGTGCAGATTTGAATGATGGCGATTGTGACTGTGTAAAGCAGTGAACGATCAGCTGATATTCGGCTATTTTATTTAAGGAGGTGCTGAAACATGGCAGTACCAAAGAGAAAGGTATCCAAGGCAAGACGTGATAAGAGACGTTCTGCTGTTTGGAAGTTAGACACCCCCGCTTTATCTAAGTGCTCACACTGCGGTGCACTCATTGCTCCGCACAAGGTTTGCAAGAACTGCGGCTATTACAAGGGCGTTGAGGTAATCAAGAAGGAAGCGTAATTGCTTTCACGGGAGGCAGAGTCGGAGCAATCCTACTCTGCTTTTTTCGTAATGAAAATGTAATTTACAGACTGTGATAATCGGTCATAAAGAAGGTGTATTCGTATGTCCGTAAGGGTTACTGATGTTGTAAAGGGCTCGCCTGCCGATAAGGCACATATAAAAAAAGGTGATATACTTGAAAAAATCAACGGAAACGTAATTTCCGATGTGCTTGATTATATGTATTATTCTGCCGAAAGCACTGTCCGTCTTACATTAAGGAGAGATGACAGCTTTCTGCTGATAAAAATAAGAAAAAGCGAATATGATGATCTGGGAATGGAATTCAGATCCTTTCTTATGGACGAAAAGCAAAGCTGCTGCAATAAATGCGTGTTCTGCTTTATCGATCAGATGCCCCCGAATATGAGGGATACTCTTTATTTCAAGGACGATGATGCCCGTCTTTCCTTTCTGCAGGGTAATTATGTGACTCTTACAAATTTAAAGCAGAAGGATATTGACCGTATAATCAAAATGCGCCTGAATATAAATGTTTCGGTGCATACTACAAATCCGGAGCTTCGCTGCAAAATGATGAACAATCGCTTTGCGGGAGAAAAGCTTTCATATCTCTGGCAGCTTGCAGAGGGCGGTATAATGCTCAACTGTCAGATAGTGCTTTGTCCGGGTCTTAATGATAATGAGGAGCTTGAAAGGACTTTAAATGACCTTTCAGAGCTTATGCCCAATATTTCAAGTATTGCGGTTGTTCCCGTGGGACTTACAAAGTTCCGTGAGGGACTTTATCCGCTCACTCTTTTTGATAAGGAGGGTGCGGCAAAAAATGTTGAGATAATTGAAAAGTATCAGCAGAAATTTCTTGAAAAATACGGCACAAGACTTGTATTCCCATCGGACGAGCTGTATATTCTTTCGGGAAAACCGATCCCCGACAATGAATATTACGAGGATTATTCTCAGTATGAAAACGGCGTAGGTATGCTTCGTTCCCTGGAGGACGAATTTTCCGATGCATTTGATGAATTATGCCGTGAGGGCAAAAAATATCCTCAGAGGCGTGTTACAATGGCAACGGGAGCGCTTGCTTACGATTTTATAAAGGAAATGGGCGAAAGAGTAAATAATGCAGATACAGGTGTCCGCTGTGATACCTATAAGATAATAAATTATTTCTTCGGTGAAACAATAACTGTGACGGGACTGCTTACCGCACAGGATATTATCGCCCAGCTTAAAGACAAGGAGCTTGGAGATGTTCTTATTCTTTCAAGCGCAATGATAAAGAAAGACAGCGATCTTTTCCTTGATGATATGACGATATCTGATGTGGAAAAGGCGCTTGATATAAAAATAGTTCTTACCGATAATGACGGAAGAATGCTTCTTGAAAGTATTCTCGGCATTTCGGCAGGGTAAAGGAGATGATAAAATGTCATTACCTGTAATAGCCGTTGTAGGACGGCCTAATGTTGGAAAGTCCACTCTTTTTAACAAGCTTATAGGAAAACGTCTTTCTATCGTCGAGGATACTCCCGGCGTTACAAGAGACAGGATCTATTCAAAGTGCGAATGGCGGAGCAGAGAATTTATGCTGGTAGATACAGGCGGTATCGAGCCTGCCTCCGATGATATTATCCTTGCACAGATGCGCAGACAGGCACAGATCGCCATTGAAAAGGCAGATGTTATAATATTTCTGACAGATATCCGCTGCGGAGTGACCGCAAGCGACTATGATGTTGCGGCTATGCTCCAGAAAAGCGGAAAGCCTATCGTGCTTGGTGTAAACAAGTGTGACAGTATAGGTGAGCCGCCTATGGAATTCTATGAGTTCTATAATTTAGGACTTGGTGATCCTGTTGCTATATCGGCTGCTCACGGTCACGGTTCGGGAGACCTTCTTGATGAAGCCTTCAAATATTTCCCCGATGAGACCGAGGAGGAATACGGCGAGGATTATATCAGAGTTGCCGTTATCGGTAAGCCAAACGTAGGAAAATCCTCACTTATCAATAAGATATCAGGTGAGGAGCGTGCTATAGTTTCCGATATTGCGGGAACAACAAGAGACTGTACCGATACAGTTATCGAAAATGAATTCGGAAAATATGTATTTGTTGATACCGCGGGACTTCGCAGAAAGTCAAAGATCAATGAAAAGATCGAGCATTACAGTACTCTCAGGTCATATATGGCTGTTGATGAATCGGATGTATGTGTTATCATGATCGACGCTGCCATAGGTATTACCGATCAGGATACAAAGGTGGCAGGCTATGCTCATGAGCAGGGCAAGGGCTGTATAATCGCTGTAAACAAGTGGGACGCCATCGAAAAGGACGGCAGCACCATGAACGAGTTTACAAATAAGCTGAAAGAGGATTTCAGCTTTATGTCATACGCTCCCTTTATATTTATTTCCGCAAAGACAGGTCAGCGTATCAACAAGCTTTTTGAGATGATAAACAGCGTAAACCGTCAGAACTGTATGAGAGTAAGTACAGGTATGCTCAACGATGTATTATCCTATGCAACGACAAGAGTTCAGCCACCCTCAGATAAAGGCAGACGTCTTAAGATATACTACATGACACAGCCCTCGACCCGTCCGCCTACATTTGTAATGTTCGTAAACAGAGCGGAGCTTTTCCATTTCTCATATCAGCGTTACATTGAAAATCAGGTAAGGCAGACCTTCGGACTTGAAGGAACTCCCGTGCGCTTTGTTATCAGAGAGCGTGACAGGGACGACAGCAAATAAAGGTGAAATTTCGTAAGTTATAGTCAAAATAATTCGGAGGGGATATTATGAAAGCTGATATTGCAGTTCTCGGCTCAGGCGGATTCGGTCTGGCACTTGCTATTATGCTCGATAATATGGGTCACAGGATCACAGTATGGTCAAAATTTGAACAGGAAATAGAGGATATCAGGCGTGACGGTGAAAATAAGGCAAAGCTTCCGGGAGTAAAAATTCCCGACAGTATTTCCTTTACCGCAGAGCTTTCCTGCGTAAAGGATAAGGATATTGTAATATTCGGTATTCCCGTTAATTTCGTAAGATCGGTAGCGGCAGAGGCAGCACCTTATTTTAATGAAAAAACTGTGATCGTCAATACGGGAAAGGGTCTTGAAGCGGCTACACTGAAAAGAATGAGTCAGGTGCTTGCAGAGGAGATACCTCAGTGTAAAATGGTGGTTCTCAGCGGTCCCTCTCATGCGGAGGAGGTAGCTCTCGGAATGCCTACAACAATGGTTGCAGCGTCCGCTGAGACAGGCTGTGCGGAATATATCCAGACTATGATGAGCAGCGATGTTGTAAGAATATACAACAGCAGCGACGTTATAGGCTGTGAGATCGGCGGTGCGCTTAAGAACGTTATCGCTCTCTGCGGCGGAATCTGTGACGGAATGGGCTACGGAGACAATACCAAGGCTGCTCTTATGACAAGAGGTATCTTTGAGATAAGCAGACTTGGTATCGCAATGGGTGCTCAGGCTGAAACCTTTGCAGGACTTACGGGAATAGGCGATCTTATTGTCACTTGCACAAGTATGCACAGCCGAAACAGGCGTGCAGGTATACTTATCGGTCAGGGAGTAGCTCCCGAGGAGGCTGTAAAGCAGATAGGCACTGTAGAGGGATATTTCTGTACAAAGGCAGCTTATGAGCTTGCAAAGCAGCAGGGAATATCCATGCCGATCACAGAAAAGTGCTACAACGTGCTTTTCAATAACGGAAATGTAAGGGAATCCATATCCGAGCTTATGGTAAGACCCAAGAAGCATGAGACTGAGATCAATTTTATGCTTGACAAGCTTGATAATTGATGTACTTATAAAAGCAGACGGGGGATAGGTCTTCTGTCTGCTTTTGAATTATGGAAGCACTGAGTAAAGCCAAGGTCATCGCTTAAGATATATGAAAAAAGTATGTTGAGTGGATCATGAAATGACCTGATAAGTTTTTTGCGTATTGTGTAAATGTGCGGAGATTTGTTAAAACGAAATTGTGCATAATAAATATATTTTCAAAAAACAGATATTTTTCGAAAAAAACTGTTGACAAAAGCAGAATAGTATGATATACTGTATAAGTCAGTTAAATGACGGCTATCGAATTCTAAAGACAGCAGGCGGCGAAGTAATAAGCCGTAAGACCTGCCGAGGAAAAGAAAGCATCTACATTGATTGTAATTGCCCTTTTCTGTGTCTTTGCAGGAAAGGTTTTCTTTTTGTGAATGGATAGCATAATAAAATTTCGGAGGTGAAATTAATTATGCCAAGCGCAAAGATTCTTGAATCCAAGAAGGCTAAGGTTGAAGCTCTTACTGAAACACTTAAGAACTCTGTATCATGCGTTCTCGTTGACTACAGAGGTATCACAGTAGAGGAAGATACCAAGCTCAGAAGAGAGCTCCGTGAAGCTAACGTAACATACTTCGTTGAGAAGAATACAATGCTCCGTTTCGCTCTCAAGAATGCAGGCTATGACGCACTCTGTGACGTACTCGAGGGTACAACAGCTATCGCTGTTTCCACAGATGATCAGACTGCTCCCGCTCGTATTCTCGGCAAGTTCGCTGATGAACACGATAACAAGTTCAATCTTAAGGCAGGTTTCGTAGACGGTGAGGTTTACGATGCAAAGGGTGTTCAGGCACTCTCCAAGATCCCCTCAAGAGATGTACTTCTCGCACAGCTCGTTGGTTCTCTCCAGGGACCCATGCAGAAGCTCGCAGCTACTGTCAAGGCTGTTGCAGACAAGAAGGCAGAGGAAGGCGCTGCTTAATTATAGCAGTTTACTTATTGCCGTATAAAATTAAATTATTAAAAAATATTATTAAAGGAGATTATTAATCATGGCTTCTGAAAAGATTATGAATATCATTGAAGAAATCAAGGTACTTTCTGTACTTGAGCTTTCTGAACTCGTTGACGCTATCCAGGAAGAATTCGGCGTAACAGCTGCTATCGCAGTTGCAGGCGGTGCTGCAGGCGGTGCAGCTCCTGCTGAGGCTGAAAAGACTGAGTTTGACGTTATCCTCGCTTCCTTCGGTGAGAAGAAGATGGACGTTATCAAGGCTGTTAAGGATGCTTGCGGTCTTTCCCTTAAGGAAGCTAAGGAGATCGTTGAGGCTGCTCCTAAGGCTCTCAAGGAAGCTGCTCCCAAGGCTGAGGCTGAAGAGCTCAAGGCTAAGCTCGAAGCTGCAGGTGCTACAATCGAGCTCAAGTAATTATTGCTTGACTGCTTGATCAGATCACAGATAATAAGTCCCGTCTGATAATTTCAGGCGGGATTTTTTTCTGTTTTTTCTATTGACATATTGCTTGTTTTGTGGTATAATGTATCAGTAAGATAAATGCTTGTGTAGCACAGTTGGTAGTGCAGCTCATTCGTAATGAGCAGGTCGCAGGTTCGAGTCCCGTCACAAGCTCTGAAAAGTAACCACGTGGTTTTATACTGCGTGGTTATTGTTTTTCGTGCAAATTGATTTTGGCAGGTGAAGAAATTGCAGCATAAAATAATTATATGCGGCGGAAACGGTGCGGGAAAAAGCACATTGGGAAAGGCTCTTGCACATAAAACAGGTTGGGTATTCAAGGATATAGAGGATTATTATTTTCCGAAAACAGACCCTGATTATCTTTATGCAGTGCAGCGGACTGAAGAAGAGGTGGTCAGTCTTTTAAATGAAGATCTGAAATATAATGACAATATCATTCTTGCTTCCGTAAGAGGAAATTACAGTAAGGAAACAGAAAAATGTTTACCTGTGCGGTGTATATAAATGTGTCGAAGGAAATACGAATGGAGCGTGTTCGTAAAAGGTCGTATGATAAATTCGGTGACCGTATTCTTAAGGGCGGTGATCTGCATGAACGTGAGGAGGCTTTTTTTGAGCTGGTAAGGAAGCGTTCAGATAAGAATGTGACCGAATGGTTGGAAACTATGGATATTCCGATAATTAAGGTCGACGGTACTGTATCAACAGAAGAAAATGCAGAGATAATTTATAATAGGTTATATGAAATATAGGGAGATGATAAAATGCTTAAGCTTAGACCATATAAACCGAGTGATGCCGAAACAATAATTTCATGGTGCAGGGACGAGAAAGAATTCAGAAATTGGACTTCGGACAGATACGCTTCATTTCCGATAACAGCTGATGATATGAATAAAAAGTATTTTGAAAATAACGGCGACTGTATTGAATCGGATAATTTTTATCCTATGACTGCATTTGATGAAAAGGGTATTGTCGGTCATCTTATCATGCGATATACCGATAAAAATAAGAAAACTATCCGTCTGGGATTTGTTATAGCGGACAGCGCAAGGAGAGGCATGGGATATGGAAAGGAAATGATACTGCTGTCCGTAAAATTTGCTTTTGAAATATTCAAAGCTGAAAAGGTGACCCTGGGCGCATTTGAAAATAATAAGCCTGCATTGTATTGTTATAAAGCGGCAGGATTCAGAGAATGTGAAAGCTCGTTCTGTGAAGTTTTCGGTGAAAAACGGACGATCATAGAGCTGGAGCTTGATAAAGATGACTATTATAATATGGATTTTTAAGGAACCGCTGCTTTCGGCGTTGATCAGCGCTTCCTTAATATAAAAAGCCTGAGAAGAACCAAACTTCTCAGGCTTTTGCTGTATATTCTGTTTTATCTGTCGCTTATTTTGATATATTCAGCGTGAGGGTGAACATTCTTATAAGCAGGACGAATGATCTTGCCTGCATTTGCAAGCTCTTCAATGCGGTGAGCAGACCAGCCGGCAATTCTTGCAATGGCAAACAGG
This sequence comes from Oscillospiraceae bacterium, assembly GCA_017481565.1. Classification (GTDB taxonomy): domain Bacteria; phylum Bacillota; class Clostridia; order Oscillospirales; family Ruminococcaceae; genus RGIG4694. The sequence goes on from JAFUOZ010000025.1 coordinate 17,164, forward strand.
GGAGTATAAAGCTCAGGCGGAATTTCAAGCATACTGTAAACAAAGCCGCTGTAGAAATCCACGTTTGCGGAGACACCCTTGTAGATATGACGTTCCTTTGCGATAACCTCGGGAGCAAGAGTTTCAACCAGATTATAAAGTGCAAGCTCCTTCTGCATACCCTTTTCCTCTGCAAGAACAGAAACGAAACGACGGAAAATATTTGCTCTGGGGTCAGAAATGGAATATACCGCATGACCCATACCGTAAATAAGTCCCGATTTGTCAAAGGCTTCCTTGTGGAGCAGCTTGGTGAGATAATCCGCAACCTCGTCACGGTCCTCCCAGTCTGAAACATTTTTCTTCATATCGTCAAACATAAGAGTTACCTTGATGTTTGCTCCGCCGTGCTTGGGTCCCTTAAGAGAACCGAGCGCAGCTGTAATAGCGGAATATGTATCTGTACCCGATGAAGTAACAACGTGTGTTGTAAATGTAGAGTTGTTACCGCCGCCATGTTCTGCATGGAGTACAAGAGCAAGGTCAAGCACTCTTGCTTCAAGTTCAGTGAACTTGCTGTCGGGACGGAGCAGATGAAGGATATTTTCCGCTGTGGAATAATCATTTCTGGGCTGATGTATAAACAGACTTCCGCCGTCTAAATAGTGGTTCTTTGCCTGATAGCCGTATACCGAAATAAGCGGCATAAGTGCAATAAGCTGGAGCGACTGACGAAGAACATTGGGGATAGATGTATCATTGGGATAATCATCATAAGAGAACATTGTAAGAATTCCTCTTGAAATGTTATTCATAATATCGCAGCTTGGGGACTTCATCATAATGTCACGAACAAAGCTTGTAGGGAGTCTGCGGTATTCGGAAAGAATAGCCGAAAAATTATCAAGCTCCTTTTTGGTCGGAAGCTTTCCGAAGAGAAGAAGATATACCGCTTCCTCGAAACCGAAGCGCTTTTCATTTAAAAATCCGTCAACAAGGTCATTTATGTTGATACCTCTGTAGTAGAGGCGGCCGTCGCAGGGTATCATATCATTATCTTCAACAGTGTATGAGACGATTTCCGAAATTTCGGTAAGTCCTGCAAGAACGCCCTTTCCGCTGATATCGCGGAGACCTCGCTTAACGTCATATTTGGTGTAAAGCTCAGGATCAATCTTTCCGTCGGCAGTGCAAAGGTCTGCAAGTGCCTTTATTTCAGGGGTGATCTCGGAGAAGCTGTAATGTGATGCCATGTAATGACCAGTCCTTTCTTAATTAAATTTAATAAATACATTTATAATTATAACATAATTTCGGATTTTCGTCAATAGATTTTGTGGATTATTTATCAAATTCCTCTTTTATTTACATAAATCATCGAAATAAATTGCAATAAGAATAAACCGTGTGACCGTTTAAAGCTTTTTGAGTTTTTAATATTGAAAAATATAACTGAATGTGTTATTATTAAGGAAACACTGCTCGAAGCTTGTGTGAAAGCGTTCAAGTGCGGTTTATGCGGTGTTGCCTTAATGTAAGTCTTGTATTATTCTTATTAAATTCTTCTTACAGATAAGAATTTGATAAGAAATTAATAGGAATATGATAAAGAAGATTTTTCTGTAATGTTGTATACTTGGAATAAAGAAAAGCTTACAATAAAAAAGGAGTGTTTCTATGAATTCTTCAATACTTCATACGGAAAAGCTGTGCAAGACCTTTTCTAACAGCGGTGTACAGCAGCACGTTATCAAAAATCTTGATATTGAGATACATAAGGGGGATTTTACCGTTATCATGGGTTCATCGGGCTCGGGAAAATCTACGCTGCTTTATGCGCTTTCGGGTATGGATAAGCCTACACTGGGCAAGGTATATTTCGGCGACGAGGATATCTCAGGGTATTCAAATGATGAGCTTGCGGTGTTCCGCAGAAAAAACTGCGGCTTTGTATTTCAGAGTATTTATCTGCTGGATAATATGACTGTATTTGACAATGTTATGACGGGCGCTCTTGTGCTGCAGAAAAATTCTCCCGTGCTTGTTAAAAAAGCAGAGGAGCTTCTGAAAAAGGTCGGCATAACGGAGGAAACATGGAATAAATATCCCAATCAGCTTTCAGGCGGTGAACGTCAGAGAGTAGGTATCGTCCGTGCGGTCATAAACGATCCTCAGATACTTTTTGCAGATGAGCCTACAGGCAGTCTGAACTCTGCATCAAGCTGTGATGTGCTTGATATATTTACAGAGCTGCACGGCAGAGGTCAGAGCATAGTTATGGTAACTCATGACATTAAGACGGCACTCAGGGGAAATCGTGTAATATTCATTTCAGACGGTGCAGCTGTGGGAGAATATGAAATGTCTCCATACGGTACAGATGATCTGAAAAAACGCCGTGACGGACTTCAGAACTTCCTTGACAGAATGGGGTGGTGACAGCTATGGAAAAGATTTTAAGGCTTTCTTTTGCAAATATAAAAAAGCATAAATTTGAATCGGTTTCACTGGCAGTTCTTATTATGGTGTGCATGCTGCTTATCGGCTCGTCACTTGCTTCCACTGTGGGAATAAAGGATATTTTTTCAAATGTAATGGAAAAAACGGGGAGCTATGAGAATTTCATTCTTATGCTTGAAAAGAATTATGACAAGGAATATATAAATATTCTTAAGGATTATCCGCAGATAGAAGAGATAAACACCTCTGAGCTTGCATACAGCATGAATACAAATTATCTTGATAAGAACGGTGAGGAGCAGGCTATTTCCTTAGGCTTTATCACTGCTTCAAATAATGCAAGGGTTGAAAGCTCACCTATTGAAACTACCCTTTCAGATGATGAGCTTGCCGCACTTGAGCATCCTATGTATATGCCTTATACCATGCATGACACTATGGGATATAATATCGGAGATACCTTTGATGTGATATACGGCACACGTAAATTTACATATACCGTTGCAGGCTTTTATGAGACCCTGCTGTTCGGCGAAGTGGGCGCAGGTTTAAAAATGATCGTATCTGATGAGGATTATTATATTATGGGAAGTATTCTGCCTAAATACAAGGTTATCGCCTATAACGACAACAAGGGCGAGGGCGGACCGGAGCTTATGAAAAGCTTTATGGATAAATGCGAAGAATACTCCCATTGTGATGTAAACAGCAATGCATACTATTATCTGTATGAGGATACGGAATATTATATACACTATTCAGCAAAGATGCTTTTAAGTGTAATGATCGCTATGGCAGTGGTTATTATTATTTCTGTTGCTGTTATGATACGTTTCAGGATAGCAGGTGATATCGAGG
>JAFUOZ010000026.1 GCA_017481565.1 Oscillospiraceae bacterium
CGAAACTCTTACAGAGGCTGGCTACGATCCCAGAAATGCATACTTTGAGTGTATCCACGAGATGAAGCTCATCGTTGACCTTATCTACCAGAGCGGCTTTGCAGGTATGAGATATTCTATCTCCAACACTGCTGAGTACGGCGACTACATCACAGGTCCCAAGATCATCACAGAGGAAACAAAGAAGGCTATGAAGAAGGTTCTCTCCGATATTCAGGACGGTTCCTTTGCTAAGGAGTTCCTCCTCGATATGTCTCCTGCAGGCAAGCAGGTTCACTTCAAGGCTATGCGTAAGCTCGGCGCTGAGCATCCCGCTGAGAAGGTTGGCGAGGAGATCAGAAAGCTCTACAGCTGGAACGGCGAAGAGAAGCTTATCAATAACTGATCTGATTTTCCGATAAAAGATTAAATATTTACCTCTCCCTGTTTTTACGGGGAGAGGTTTTTTATTATCCGAAATAAAGTAGATCATGAATATTATTTTATTGACAAGGATTTTCAAACATGGTATACTTATATATAATCAGTTTGATAAATATGAATTTGAAGGAGGTAAACTAATATGAATATTGAATATAAAGACACTCATAATTTTGATTGTAAAGAATTAGAAAGATTGTTTCTTTCTGTGGACTGGTCTTCGGGGCATTTCCCTGATAAGCTTGTGGTCGCAATGAGGTAAGGGGCTGATTAACAATGAAAAAAAAGAAAATTGTTTTACTTATCCTAATCATATTGTCCGTAATTTTTGTTTTTCCTTTGAATGTTAAAAAACAATGTATTGAGGGTATAGCGGTTAGCAGTGAGGAGCAAGTGGTTGTGGCTGTGCGAAGTGTTCATGCCGGGGATGTGATTTACTTATATATGTATTCAAATGATATATTACAGAATAGAATTTTTGCTAATTTTAGAGGGACGGTTACTGTAACGACAACTGAAGATGATTTGATATGCATATATTATGATAAATATAAATTCTTCTATGATTTTGATGGTCGCTTTTTACGAAGGGAGGAAAACAGTGCAGATAAGCCTGCAACTACATATAAATATAAAATCGATAATGCGGAATACATATATTCACAGAATTCTTTTGGATTCGAGACTGTAAAAAAATATACTGCCAATGGAAAAATGAAATTAATATTTGGTGGGAAATTTCTGTATTTTAAAAAAATACTGATGGGTTTAATTATAACTTCTTTTCCTGTGTTATTTATATACATATTGATATTTTATCCATTTAGGACTAAAAAAATTACAACTGAGGATATCGAAAAAATGGTGATTTCATTACAAAAAGGTAAGGAAAATGAAAAAAAATCCGAATAAAAATGTGCTTACAACGAAGCTTGAGGACGGAACATAAATAAAGGAAGTGTATCTTTCCAATGCCATTGACAGCGTAATAAACTGCTATTTACGAAGCGTGTGGCTTTGAGAAAAGCAATGGTACCTCGCCGATGTTTATAACATCGTTGTGGACGTAAATTAAAGAAATCCCGATTTATATAAGATCTGTAAATGCCCCGTGAAAATTTTTTCACAGGGCATATTTATTTACTGTCCGCATATATAAAAAGCTGCTTATAATTATCCGTAATAAAGTCAGATTATGGAATATTATTTTTATTGACAAGGATTTTCAAATATAGTATACTTAATATAACAGAAAAAGAAAAATCGGGAGAATAACTCCCTGATGTGTGAACAGGAGAATATTCCATGAAAAGAAAACGTCACAGAGGGTATATTGCAGCCGCTTTGATGATGTCGGCTGTTATGAGCGGCTGTTCAGATGAACAGTCAGAACCGATAAATGATATCACAATAAGCATACGTTCCTTTGAGCATCAGACAGAGGAATCCACATTGATCACCGTGCCCGAAACAACGATATCCGAAACAGTATCGGAAACAACGGTTACTTCCTCCGAAACGACCGTTACCGAAACAGAGGTGATATCCTCCGATACATCAGAGGAGACCACATCGGAATCGGTGACCGAAAGCATTGCCGCTGAGGATATCGTATACTCAACGAATGTTATCTCTGCGGTAAGGATAACCGAAACAGAGGACGCTCTTTCCGAAGAGGAGGAAAAAATAATAACAGCGCAGAATCTGATATCCTCCGACGGAGGAGCGGTCATTTCGGAAGCGCCTGCGGTGACAGAAGCTCCCGAAACAGCCTATGCGGCAGTGTATGAGACCTCTGAAAAAGTGCAGTCACAGCTTTTTACCCAAAGCAGCTATAATACTCTCAATTATGATATTCAGAGGGGAATGTGGTTTTCCTATCTGGAATATGAGGACATAATGAAAAACAAAACCGCCCCGCAGTTTGAGGAAGCGATAGGAAAATGCTTTGATGATGTGCGTTCTCTCGGAGTTAATACGGTATATCTTCAGGTAAGAGCCTTCGGTGACGCTTATTATGTATCGGATAATTCTCCCAAGGGTCTTTCTATGGGCACAGCCGATTTTGACCCTTTGGATATAATGATAAAATCGGCTCATGACAGAGGTCTTTCGGTCCATGCATGGATAAATCCCATGCGGCTTATGACGGAAGCTCAGATGTCAGAGCTGGGAACAGAATATACTATAGGCAAATGGTATTCCGACGGAAAGAATATGTTTGAATATGACGGAAGAATGTACCTTAATCCTGCCTGTGACAGTGCAGTGCAGCTTATCTGCAATGAGGTATCATATATACTTACTCACTATAAAGCAGACGGTATACAGATAGACGACTATTTTTATCCCGGAAAGGATAAATCTCTTGACAGCACCGAATATGCAGAATCGGGAACATCACTTTCCCTTGATGACTGGCGCAGGGAAAAGGTAAGCGCAATGGTAAAGCGTATCTATGAAGCTGTCCATTCGGCAAATCCCACAGCTGTTTTCGGAATATCCCCTACAGGCGATGCAGAAGCGAATTATTCCGCAATGTATGCAGATGTGTATAAATGGTGCGGCGAAAAGGGCTGGTGCGATTATATCTGTCCTCAGCTTTATTACGGTATGGAGCATGGAACAATGCCATTCGGAGATACCCTTTCAAAATGGAAGTCCATGACCTGCAGCGATGTAAAGCTGGTTGCCGGACTTGCGGCATATAAGGCAGGCACTGAGGATAACTGGGCAGGAAACGGAAAAAATGAGTGGATAAACAGCTCGGATATAATAGCAAAGCAGATACGTTTTTCCGAGGAGCTGGGCTGCGGTACGGCACTTTTCAGATACGGCTCACTGTTTATGCCCGAAAGCAATGCATCGGAAGCGGTAAATAAGGAAATGGAAAATATAATAAAGGAATATACCGATTAAAATGAAAAGATTGATAAAGAAAATAACCGCACTTTTCTGTACGGCGGCAATGGGACTGTCGATGACGGGCATTGCCGCATTTGCAGAGGAGAGCGGCTCAGATGCTCTGTATGAGATAACCGATGAGGATATTGCAGGATATACATATACTCCCCAATTTGCTTTTCCCTCTCAGATGCGAGGAATAACCATAACTCCCACCGTGGATTATGTCTGCGCAAGGGAGGAGGGCGGCGGATATACCGAAGCAGAGGTATATGAGGAGCTGAATAAGCTTTTTGACCGTGCGGCAGCAAAGTCGGTAAATACGCTTATAGTAGATACTGACCTTGACGGAGCTGTATTCTATGATACCGATGTAAACAGCAGCGTAAGCCGCTCTATCGTGGATTATACAGCGGAAGCCGCTCTTGACAGAGGTTTTTATGTGTATCTGAAATTCGATATATCGGCTGCTATGGATAAGCTGGGAGATGAAATGTCCTTAAAGGAAAAAATGGACAGACTGGCTATTATCATAAGAAATATTACCGTAAAATATACTGTTGACGGAATTATTTTTGAGGGATATTACAGCGAAAGCACTCCCGAAAGCTTTGGCAGCTATATGGATAACGGCTCGGGAATAGGCTATGAAAACTGGCTGTATGACAGCAATGCATATCTGTTTTCCCTCGCCTCCGAGGCAGTCCGCCGAACAAGCAGTGCGGTTCCCGTAGGAATCGCCGTAAATGATGTGTGGGCAAATGCAGCTACCTCCGAAAACGGTTCGGATACATCGGCAGAATTTGAAGCACTTACAGACGGCTATGCAGATACTCTTTCGTATGTGCAGAAGGGTTATGCGGATTTTATCCTGCTTGGAACAGATGAAGGCTTTTCCTCTGAAAAAGTACCCTTTGAGGAAATAGTTTCATGGTGGGACAAGGCAGCCACCGAAGCGGATATACGTCTTATCATAAGCCATGAAAATGAAAATGTCTGCACAGGCGAAAATGGGTGGGATTATCCCGATGAGCTTGTAAAGCAGGTGATCGCCGCCGAGGAATACAGCTCCTGCAAGGGAAGCGTGTTCACCTCTCTTGACGCTCTGGAGGAGGATAAGCAGCAGTCCACCGAGGTGCTTATGAAGCACTATAATAATGACATTGATTTAGAGGGACTTAACAGCGAGCTGGAGATGACACTCCCCGAAAGCACCGATTTTCGCACAGAGGATACATCGGTAATATTTGCAGGTACCTTTGACCCTAATTTTGATGTATATTTTCAGGGTGAGCCTGTTGAGCTTAACGAAGCGGGACGCTTTTATTTCAATATGGAGCTTGAAGTGGGTGAAAATACCTTTACCTTTGAAAACAAGGGAAAAACCGTTACCTATAACATAACAAGAACGGTAAAGGTGCTGAAAAATGCCGAGCCCCGAGGTGATGATATATATATCGACGGCGGCTCACAGATATCGCTCAGTGCGGTTGCATATAAGGGTTCTTCCGTAATGGCGTATATCAACGGTGAAAAGGTGCGGCTTAAGGAAGCTGAGGGACTTTCTGACGAGATCGACCCGAACTCTTCTTATACAAAATATATCGGTACATATACAGTCCCCGAGGGTGCAAAAGGCAGCGTTACCGATCTGGGATATATCAAGATATACGGAGCATACCCCACAGGCGATGATAAAATACTGGAATGTATCACAGGAAGCAGGCTTTATATCAACGAGATATATGTTCCTCCGGAGGTGCTTGAGGTTGAGGAGTCCATAGAAGTGATAAAGGCGTCCTCAGGCGGCGTTATTCAGATAGTTTCCGATAATACTATGGTGTGGAGCGGAAATAATACCCAGACAGAGCCTGAACCCGATTGCACAAGACTTCCCGCCGGAACGGTGGATTATGTAATGAAAACAGTTACCTACGGTTCAACGGAATACTATCTTACAGGAACAGGCAGGCGAATAAATACCGCTGATGCAACAGCCGTTGATCAGGATATATCCGCAGACAGCCCCCTTACCTTGTCTCACAGCGGAGTTTCGGGCGGAGATACTGAGCTTATATTCGATCTGAAAAATAAGGTGCCTTTTGAGATAAAATACGGCGGAATAACCTACAGCGGCGGAGGAAACGGAAGCTTCTATATTGATGATTTCAATTCAGAAAAGATATCACTTGAATTTGATTACATCTCACAGATAACCGATAATTCGGAAGTATATTTCCCCGAGGGAGCAGTTTTCACTTCGGGAGTATGGGATACATACGACAGCTCGGGACTTCCCAAGGCAAGACTTACACTTACCCTGTCAGGCAGGGGAGCATATAACGGTGTAAAGTCCTATTATAACGGAAGCGGACAGCTTGTTCTCAGCTTCAACGGAAAGGAAAGCAGTCTTTCGGGAATGACTATAGTTGTTGACCCGGGACACGGCTATATAGGCGGAGGAGTATTTGATCCGGGTGCGGTAGGTCATGTAAAGGAGCAGGAGATAAATCTTGCGATCGCAAAGCTGGTTGAACAGAAGCTTGCGGCAGCCGGAGTAAACGTAGTAAGACTGCAGACGGAAAGCACCGATTATGTGACAGCAAAGCGTGCGGAATATGCACGGCAGTATGACCCCGATATGTATATATCGATCCACTGTAACAGTGCAGGAGAGAATGCAAAGGGAGCGGAAGCCTATTATTTCATGCCCTTTTCACAGCCGCTTGCGGAGTGTATTTCTGCACGGCTGGGAGCTGTACTGAACGATGTTCACGGCGGCGGAGATATGGACAGAGGTGAGAAATACAATTATTTCTTTGTAACACAGCAGCAGGAATTCCCGTCTGTTCTGGTGGAAACAGCCTTTGTAAGTAATTATACCGAAGCAATGGCGCTTGCTGACCCTTCTTATCAGGACAGATTTGCCGAAGCGATAGTCCTGGGTATTGAGGATTATCTGAACAGCTGACAATATTAAGAAATTGCAGATTAAAGTTTATCTGATTATAAAAAAGGCTGAGAGCGATCTCAGCCTTTTTTCACTAAAATCTGGAAAAGATTTTTCCATTATATTTATGATTTGATATTAATTTGCTTATTTTGATAAAAAAGTATAAAAAACATTTTGAAAAGTATTGCATTTTCAGACAAAATGTGCTATAATAGTTTATCAGAGATTTGTGATAATTTGACTAAATAGAATCCGTGCAATTACTTGATTGATAATTGATTTTTTCCTTTATTTATGTATGATTTTAATACATTGTAATTGTTTCAAGATGTTTGTAGGATAAATAATAGAAAAAATGTCGTATTTTATCGCATTTTCTCGTATTTGAGCAGTTATGAATTCTTGATGTTATAATTATTTTACATTTGATACGGATGTGGTTAGTCTGTACAATTATGTAAAAAATTTGTATAATATTTTTTGAAACAGTAAAGGCAATACCGTATTTGGCAGGTGATGATTCATGGGATCAAAGCTTTTGACAGAAGCTTCTTTTTTTAATTGTGCAGGAAATCCTGCAATACAGATCTACGGAAAGGATCATTTGCAGATAATAGCAAGCGATAAAGCTGCTCATATACTTACAGATAAATCAAGATGCGGTGTTATAGCACCGCTGACATGCGCAATACTTACAGCCAAGGCAGGAGGAATGACTCCCGTGCCGTGCGAACTGAATGAAGCTATGCCTGTCAGCTGGATCGATGCTGATACGATAGTGAAAATAAAAGGAAATGCGGCACTTTCGGAAAAATCATATTGCAAATGTCCCGTATGCCCCGAAAGCAATATTACGCCGGTGTATACAGACAGCATTTCTGTATTGACTCCCGTTCAGGCTATAGCGGATATATCATCAGGCAAATCGGACAGCCGCAGTGAAGATAATGACTGCAGCGGCGGTGATACGAAAGAAAACCGAAAAAGCTCATCCGATGCGTCTGTGAAAGAAGAACCGGTAAAGCAAAAGGCAGAAGAAACCGAACCCGATGATAAAGAAGACGATGCTTTTTCAAAATATTGCCGCTGTGATTATAA
>JAFUOZ010000027.1 GCA_017481565.1 Oscillospiraceae bacterium
AGCGAAGACGCTTACAGCAATATCAAAAAGGTACAGTGGACAGCAAAGGTTGATGCCAATACATCAACACGTTACGGAAGTACTATTACAATTTGTCTTGATCCCAACAGAATACATATTTTTGACAAGGATACCGAACAGGCAATAGTTCATTAAGCATGATAATTGACAGAATAATATTGTAAATAGCTTTATAAGTAATTGATTTTTTCTCCTTTAAAACAAATTCAGCACTGCCACTATATAATATTGTACGGCAGTGCTGAATTTGTTTATTCAGGGAAGTGCTGATTAAAGCCGAAGGCATCGATTACGCCCCTCGAAAAACCGTTACTGAGAGGGGCGATAATCGATTTAATCAGCGATTCCCTATATGATCTTTACTTTTTATAAAAACAGAGGAGGCTCTGATGTGAATATAATAATAAATGAACTTGAAATAACAGCGGGTGACAGAAAGATTTACGGTAAGCTTTATGCTCCCGAAAAGGAAGGCAGATATCCTGCTGTAATATTATGTCACGGCTATAACGGTGTAAATACCGATTGGGTTGAGGAGTGCAGCTATTATGCCGCTCACGGATATATTTCATATAGCTTCGATTTCTGCGGCGGTTCGGTACGCAGCAAAAGCTCGGGAAAAAGCACGGATATGACTGTAACGACTGAAAAAAAGGATCTGCTTGCAGTGCTTGACTATATTAAAGCTATGGATAATGTTGATGAGGAAAGGATAGTTCTGTTCGGTGGCAGTCAGGGGGGACTTGTAGCTGCTCTTGCGGCAGCGGAAAGAGCCGATGAGGTCAGGGCGCTTGCAATGTATTTTCCTGCATTTTGTATTCCCGATAACTGGAAAAGTAAATATCCTACTGCCGATGATGCGCCCGAAGAATTTGATTTTTGGGGATTAACGCTGGGCAAAGGCTTTATAAATGATGTCTGCAATATTGATGTTTTTAATACGATAGGCGGCTTTAAAGGCAATGTTTTCATATTGCACGGCGATAAGGACGATATTGTTCCTTTTTCCTATTCGGAACGGGCAGTTAAGACATATGAACAAGCTGTGCTTATAAAAATGGATAACGAGGGGCATGGATTCTCGGAACAGGGAAACGATAAAGCGAAAAAAGCTGTATTGGAGTTTATGGATAAAGAATGTAAAAATTAGCTTTATGCTATTAAAAGCACTTTTTGAATTATATGAAAGAGGGTAACTATGAACAAGAAAATTTCGGCAATTCTTATTTGCTGTGCTTTGATAATAAACCTTTCAGGATGTGATAAATCCGAAGGCTCAGGGACGGAACAGACCGTTGCGGTGCCTTCCGATACTCAGCAGATAAAGGAAGATGATATATCTGAAAAGAAATATAAGATACTTTCGGACGGAGATCATTCGGGGGTATACGGTACACTGGGAGAAATATCGCCGTATGATACAGTGAATACAAATTATGCATTGACAGCAGACGCAGGAACGGCTGTACACGATATAAGCGATACATTATTCGGCATATTTATAGAGGATATTAATTTTGCTGCCGATGGCGGTCTGTATGCGGAAATGGTACAAAACAGGTCCTTTGAATTTACGGAGCTTGCAAGCGGAGATGAACGTCACGGCTGGTCGGATACAGGTGATATCTCGGCAGAGGTTAAAAAAGGTGACGGTATACCTTCGGGAGATTATCTTCCGCTTAATGAAAATAACCCGAATTATATGGTGCTTGAAAATATGTCGGGTGCTTTGGCAGGAATAGCAAACAGGGGGTTTCTTGACGGAATGGCGGTCAGAGAGAATGAGACCTACAATGTAAGTGCATATCTGCGCAGTATTGACGGTTATCGGGGAGAGGTTCATTTTGCTCTTACCGTTGACGGTGAGACCGTTGCAGAAGCGTCTGTTTCGGGGATAACAGATGAATGGGCAAAATATGAAGTAGCTCTTGTATCACCTGTAACAGCGTCGGAGAAGGTAAATCTGCAATTACTTATTGATGACGGCAGGCTTGCAGCGGATTTTATCTCAATGTTTCCGCAGGATACCTTTAAAGGCAGAGAAAACGGTCTGCGCAGGGAGCTTGCAGAGAAGCTGGAAGCTCTTGAACCCGGATTTCTGCGTTTTCCCGGCGGCTGTGTTGTTGAGGGAAATACTCTGAGCCTTGCTTATGACTGGAAGGCTTCTGTTGGTGCGGGAAAAGACGGAGAACCTCTTCTTTTCAATGACACCTACGGAGATATTGCGGCACGCAGACAGGGACAGAATATATGGACAGATGAACGGGCGAAAAATGACCGTAATCCTTCATACATGAGCTATGGTCTGGGATTTTATGAGTATTTTCTGCTTGCAGAGGATCTTGATGCGCTCCCTGTTCCCGTTATCAGCTGCGGTATGCATTGTATGGCACAGGGTCACGGACTTGATCCTCATACAGACAGTGAAGAATTTATGAGATATATACAGGACGCATTGGATCTTGTTGAATTTTGTCGGGGCGACTCTTCAACAAAATGGGGAGCGGTTCGTACAGCAATGGGGCATGAGGAGCCTTTCAGGATCAAATATATAGGTATCGGCAATGAAAACTGGGGAGATGACTTTTTTCAGAAGTATACTGCCTTTGCTGAGGCTTTTGTAAAGGCAGGCAAGGAAAATCCTGAAATGTATGGTGATATTGAGCTGATATTCACATCAGGTCCCGACGACGGCGACAGCGGATACGGAATGTATATTGACGCTTACAGATACGCTAAGGAACAGCTTGATGATGGTACATTTACAGATATCACTGATTTTGCGGGACTTATAGATCATCATTATTACAATGATCCCGAATGGTTCCTTGAACATTCCGATTATTATGATGAAACAAATTACAGCCGTGATACCGACAGCATGACCGACAGAAGCTATGGAGGAGGTATTCCTGTTTTTCTGGGAGAATATGCCGCAAGATCAAACAATATGAAGGCGGCACTTGCAGAAGCGGCTTATATGACGGGACTTGAACGCAACGGCGATATTGTAAAGCTGGCGGCGTATGCGCCTCTTTTCGGCAATCTTACGGCTACACACTGGGCTCCCGATCTGATATGGTTTAACAATGATACCGTTACATGCTCGGTGAATTATTATGTTCAGCAGATATTTGCAAGAAATGCAGGTAATGCACTTCTTTCCTCTGAGCTTGAAGGTGCGGAAGTTACCGATATGCAGACGCTTGCAGGAAAGGTGGGTGTCGGTACATGGAATACTGCTGCGATATTTGATAATGTAAAGATCGTGGACAACAGCAGCGGAGAGGTACTTGCGCAGGACGATTTTTCAGCAGATACTTTTGCTGAAAAGTGGGAGAAGGTATCGGACGGAAGCTGGGAGATCACAGACGGCAAACTTGTACAGTCATCTTCTGCAACAAATACAAATTTGTATGCTACCACAGGAACTGCTGTTTATTTCGGAGACAACACACTGACCGATTATACATATACAGTTGATGCAGTCAAGACAGCGGGCTCGGAGGGCTTTCTGATACCCTTCTGCGTAGGCGACAAGAAGAATAACTGGTTCTGGAATATCGGCGGCTGGAACAATACGGTTTCCTGTCTGCAGAAAGTAAGTGACGGTGTGAAATCAGATCAGATCAGCGGTACAGTAAGCAATTTTGCGGTAAAGACCGATACACAATATAAGCTTAAAATCGTTGTTGATGATCTTAATGTGAAGTGCTATATAGACGATAAGCTTATGATAGATTATAATATTCCCGATACAACAGTGTCTGAAGCCTATCAGGTTGTAAGTACAGATGATTCGGGTGATATAATCATAAAGCTTGTAAATCAAAAGGAAAGTGCAAAAACATTTGCTATAGATCTGCAGAATGCAGGGGATATCAGCGGTTCTGCGGATATTGAGATAGTTGAAGCAGACAGTATAGCGGCAGACAATATTCTTGGAAAGCCTGAGGCTGTTACTCTGAAAACCTCGTCGGTAAGCGGAATATCGGATAAATTCAATTATACGGTATCGCCGTATTCTGTAACAGTGCTGCGTATTCACAGATAAATGCCGCTTTTTATAGCAGGAAGCATAAGTATAAATCTGTTGAAAAATAAAAACTGCAATTTTACCATTTACGGCAAAATTGCAGTTTTTTATTTGCAAATTTTTATAGCTGATATGCATTGGGGTTATCGGCATTTCACTATATTTTCTTTACAGAATTACGTATAACAAGCTCGGGAGGAAATACTATGCTCTGCTGTTCAGCATCAGGATTTTCCATATACCGAAGCAGCATTTTTGCGGTTGCCTCGCCTAAACCGCTGTGAGGGTGATGCACACTTGTAAGCGGAACATCACATATAGCTGCATATTTGGAATCATCTATACCGATGACAGAAACGTCTTCAGGTACTCTTATTCCGTTTTTGCGGCAGAATTTAAGCAGCTCCAATGCCAGCATATCATTGTAGCATACAACTGCTGTAGAGCTTGTAAGCATATCGAGAATACGTTTTTTATCATGTGAAAACAGCCTGGAGCCGTGACCTGCGGCATACCAGTAAACATTCTTTTCGGTTTCTGTTTCTCCGTGAGCGAAACAGCTTTCTATAAAGCCCTGGTAACGCTTGTGTCCCTGAAGATTATCAAAGACAAAAAAACCTGATATTTTTTTATGTCCGCAGTCAAAAAGATGATCGGCGGCTATTCTTCCTGCTGAAATATCGTCCATTGCAACATAAGGAGCATCGGACCAGTCATATTTTGCATTGAAAAATACAAGAGGTATGCCGTTTTGGCGTATTTCATCATAAAGCTTTCTGTTCGGATTGGGGAGCGCACTTCTTGACGGTTCTATAATAAGTCCCCGAACATTGCTTGCAAGCATATTTTTTATTGCCTGTGCTTCTTCAGAACCCAGATTGTGGGTTGTTGCGATCTGGATAGGGCAGCCTGCATCATTGAGTACGTTTTCGATTCCTGTGATGATATGCGGAAAAATGTAATCGCTGAAATATGTGGAAATGACGCCTACAGTTCCTGTCATAGCGGGGATAGGGCGTATTCCGTTGCTGACAAAGGTTCCGCTGCCCCGTATACGCTTGATGATATTATCGCTTTCAAGCTTCATCAAAGCCTGTCTTACCGTCTGTCTGCTTACATTATGTATAGTGCACAGCTCCATTTCGGTAAGAAAGCGGTCATCTGCTTTAAGGTTATTCTCAGCTATATATTTTTTTACCCAATCTACAATAGAATTATATTTGTAATCTTCCATACAAGTCACTCTTTCTGTATATATATAACAATACTTATTGTATATAATAATATCATATTTATTTGAATTTGTAAATACAACTTTTTGAATAAAATATATTTGTGTACATGAACAAAACAAGCGGAAATATCTATGGTTTTATTGTGATAATTTATATCTGAAATAAGCTTTTGTAAGGGCGGTGGTGATTATGCAGGAGATAATGATGCTTGTGATACGGTTTACGATGTTGTTTCTGAGGAAGAATGGATATCCGATTTTACAGAGCAGTATAATTCCATACGTCCCGATTCAGCCAAGGAATACAATGCAAAGCGAGACAGAAACAGTCCCACCTGGCTGACAGTTGCACGATATCTGAATATTGCTAAATGGAGCGAGCTTCCGGACTTGACAGGCGTTTGTAAAAGCCGTGAAAAACAAACAGCACATTATACGGTTGAACATTCGTCGCCTGCTTATGATAAAATAAGTGAATTGCTTGATAAAAGGTGATATATCAGGAAAAAGATATACTGACAAATAAGATGAATGAGTATCTTCTTGGCTGTAAAAAGAACAAGGATAAAGAGTGCTTGCCTATAAAGGGAGCACGTCAGGTTGGAAAAACATATCTTGTAAGGAACTATAAGCATTCATGAATAAGTATGTAGCAAAGCTGAATGACTTTCGGTTATTTGATATGAACTTTAATATGTTGCATTAAGTATATTCTCTTGAATTATTCAGATAAGAGAAAAATATAATTTTTTTCAAAAAAGTATTTACAAACCCGATTTTTTAGTGTATAATAAAAGCTGTAAGCACATGATACATATCCGCATTTTTTAGCCGATAACGTATCACCGTGCTTTGCGGGCTTTTTTGAGCTGTCGGAGGCTGTTTTTGACCATATTTTGATTTTCAGCCGCAAAAGCCTGTTTCAGCCACGGTCCTGCGTGCTTTCACGGGACAGGGTTTATTTTATTGAATCCCCGTTAGGGGACGGAAACGATAACTCATGACGATAATATGTAGCCATGTTATGACCTGTTTATTTTATTGAATCCCCGTTAGGGGACGGAAACCCTTTAAATACTGCCATTTGTTCACCGTTCACCTTTCTAGTTTATTTTATTGAATCCCCGTTAGGGGACGGAAAAACATCATAAAAAAATGCCGCTGATTATCAGCGGTATTTTTTATTCCAAAAATTATATTATTTTTTAAAAAACTATTGACAAGCAGAAATTGATATGTTAAAATGTATATATCGACAATGAAAAAGGTGAAAAATATGATCAAATTGCTGAATATCGGACTTGATACCTCCGCAGACAGCAGCTTCGGGATAAACCGTTCCTCACTGCTTCACGGCTTCATTATGGAAAAGCTTGATCCGATGTTCGCCGACGCTATGCATTCACAGTCAATAAGACCCTACAGTCAGAATCTTATACGTGACAGAAACGGCGGCTGGATATGGCAGATAAAGACCCTTACCGATGAAGCATGGGATAATTTCGGCAGGGCGCTTTCAGATACGGAGATCATTCATATCAGACACAGCGGCTCGGATATAAAAATAATTTCACGGGAGCTTTACGAAACAAGCTTTGAGGAATTATTTGAAAACTCATATTTCGGCGATAATACTTCAAAATATACCGAAATTGAATTTGTTACTCCCACAGCCTTCAAAAGCAGCGGAAGATATCTGAACTATCCCGATATACGTATGCTTTTATCGGGACTTATCAGAAAATATGACTTCTGCTCGGATAAGACCTCGGTCTATACAGATGATCTGCTTGATGAGCTTTGTGCAAGGATCACCGTTTCGGGATATGAACTGAAAAGCACCTGTTTTCATCTGGAGGGCGTGAAAATACCATCGTTCAAGGGCAGGATAACTCTGCGGACAGACGGTCATACAAATCTTGCACATATGACAAATATGCTTGCCTCATTCGGACAGTATTCGGGCGTAGGAATAAAAAATGCTCTCGGTATGGGGGCGATCAGGATCATACCTCAAAGGAGGGTGTACAGAAATGGATAAAAAACAACAGTCGCTTATTATAGGCTGTCTGCTTCACGATTTCGGTAAGCTGCTTTACCGCTATAACGACGGAAGAAATCACAGCACAAGCGGCTATGACTATCTTAAACAGATAAAGGCGCTTTCGGAGGAATCCGATATACTTGACTGCGTAAGATATCATCACGGCGCAATGCTTAAAAATTCGGGTACGGATAATTCTGCGCTATGCTATATAACGTATATTGCGGATAATATCGCAGCAGCTGCCGACAGACGTTCAAAAGAAACTGCTGACGGCGGCTTTGTAAGGGATATCCCTGCCGAAAGCATTTTCAATATCATCAACGGAAATAACGAAAAAATGATATATTCACCTGCGGTGCTTTCGGAAACGGACGGTATAAACTATCCAAACGAAAGCACTGTTTCTTTTTCAGAGGATTTTTACGGACGTATAGTTTCAAATATAAGAGACGCTCTCAACGGTATCGAATTCAACGGCAGCTATATAAATTCAATTTTGCAGCTGCTTGAAGCAAATCTTACATATATTCCGTCCTCAACCAACACAGGCGAGCTGAGAGATATTTCTCTGTATGACCATTTAAAGCTGACTGCTGCTTTCGGAAGCTGTATCTATGAATATCTTTCCGAAAAGAATATTACCGATCTGAAAACCGCACTTTTTGTAAATTCGGAAAAATTCTATAAGGAAAAGGCATTCAGAATTTTCAGTCTTGACCTGAGCGGTATTCAGGATTTTATCTACAATATCAGCAGCAAGGGCGCACTTAAAGGACTGCGCTCACGTTCCTTCTATCTTGAAATACTTATGGAAAGCATCACCGATGAGCTGCTTTCAAGGCTTGATCTGAGCAGGGCGAATATTATGTATACAGGCGGCGGCCATACATATATGATACTTCCCGCAACGGAAAGATCGGCAGATGTGATAAACAAGCTTGAAAAGGAGCTGAACTGCTGGTTTGCCGATGTTTTCGGAAACGGCTTATACGGCGCATCGGGATATTATGACTGCTCGGCAGATGAACTGAAAAACATTCCCGACGGAAGCTACAGGGATATTTTTTCATCGGTCAGCAGTATCATATCAGCAAAGAAGCTTCACCGATATACCGCTGAGGATATAGCAAAGCTGAATACTCCAAAGTCCTTTGACCATACACGGGAATGTGTTGTCTGTCACAGAAGTGATATGCTTATGTCAGATGATAAATGCAGTATCTGTTCGGGACTTGAAAAGCTTTCGGGTGCAATAATAGACAGCAGGGATAAATTCTTTGCTGTTATGAGATCGGATTCTCCCGATTGTTCGGTTCCACTTCCGTTCGGTTACGGTCTTGCGTCTTATACACAGAATCGGCTTAAAGAAATTATGCGCTCGGACAATGATTATATAAGATCATACTGTAAAAACAGATTTTATACGGGCAGCAACATTTCAACAAATCTGTGGGTGGGTGACTATGCCGCAGAGCATGATTTCAGCGGACTTATAAATAATTCAGGGGGTATCCGCAGGCTTGCCGTTATCAGAGCGGACGTGGATAATCTGGGTCAGGCATTTGTAAACGGCTTTACGGAAACAGGCGGCGGAAAATATGAGACTATTTCGAGAACAGCTGCTTTTTCAAGAAAGCTTTCCGAATTTTTCAAGCTGCATATAAACAATATCTTAGAAAACGGAGAATTTCAGCTGTATACAGATAAAACGGATAAAAAACGCAATGCGGTAATTGTATACGCAGGCGGTGACGATCTGTTTATTGTGGGCGGCTGGGACGATATAATATGCTTCGGAATAGACCTTTACAACTCTTTCGGAAAATACAGTCAGGGCATGATAACCATATCCGCAGGAATCGGAATATATCCCGATAAATATCCTGTTTCAGCAATGGCTGCCCATTCGGGAGAGCTGGAGGATATAAGCAAGCATTATAATAACGGTGCAAAGAATGCGGTCACTCTTTTTGATGAAACAGGCAGCTATACATGGAGCGAGCTTATAGATAAGGTCATCGGAGAAAAGCTCCGCACACTTCAGAACTATATTGATAACAACGGTGCTCATGCAAAGGCGCTTCTCTATAAAATGCTGGAGCTTATCCGCAGTATGGAAAACGATAATAGGCTGAATATTGCCCGCTTTGCATATCTTCTTGCAAGGCTTGAACCTGACGCTGAAAAGGTATCGGCAGAGCATACCGCTTTATATAAGGAATTTTCCCAAAATATGTACCGCTGGATACAGTCGGAAAAGGACCGCCGTCAGCTTGTTACGGCAATATATATCTATATC
>JAFUOZ010000028.1 GCA_017481565.1 Oscillospiraceae bacterium
GTCCTGCTGTTCATTCCTTACGTGTGCAGTCTGACCGTATGAAATATCACAGCTATATGAAATCTGTTCTTGAAAGAGAGCCTAATCTCGACGTAAAACAGGGTGAAGTTACCGAAATTTGTGTTGAAGACGGTCATGTAACAGGTATTATGACCCGTCTTGGTGCATTTTACGGTGCGAAAGCTGTAATTATCACTACCGGAACATATCTCAACGGTGAAATTCATATCGGTGAACTCAGCTATTCATGTGGTCCGGATAACGTTGCGGCAGCTGTTCCGCTTACAGAAAGCCTTAAAAAACTCGGTCTTGATATCCGACGCTTTAAAACAGGTACTCCTGCCCGTGTTCATAAGCGTTCCATTGATTTTTCCGTTATGGAAGAGCAGTGCGGTGATGATGATATCATGCCTTTTGCATTTGATAATGAGCTTCCTCTCGAAAATAAAGTGAAATGCTACGTTACTTATACAAATGCTGAAACTCATAAGGTTATTCTTGATAATCTTCACCGTTCTCCCTTATATTCAGGCAGAATCCACGGTGTAGGACCACGTTATTGTCCCAGTATCGAGGATAAAATCGTTCGTTTCAGCGATAAGGAACGTCACCAGCTTTTTGTAGAGCCTATGGGTCTCGATACTGATGAATATTATCTCCAGGGTATGTCTACATCTCTTCCTGAAGATGTGCAGATTAAGTTTCTGCGTACAATAAAGGGTCTTGAAAACGTGGAAATTATGCGTCCCGCTTATGCAATCGAATATGACTGCTGTAATCCGCTGGAATTATACGCTTCACTGGAATTCAAGAAAATCAGTGGTTTATTCGGTGCCGGACAGTTTAACTGTACCTCCGGCTATGAAGAAGCTGCTGCTCAGGGACTTGTTGCCGGTGTAAATGCAGTACGCGGAATCCAGGGAAAAGAGCCGTTTATTCTTGACAGGGCAAGCTCCTATATCGGTACGCTTATTGATGACCTTGTAACAAAGGGTTGTGTAGAACCTTACAGAATGATGACCAGTCGAAGCGAATACCGCCTGATTCTCCGTCAGGATAACGCTCCTGAGCGTCTTATGGATTACGGCAGGGAAATAGGTCTTGTAAGTGAGGAACGTTACGCAAAATATCAGGAAATGATGCAGAAAGTCACCGATGAAACTGCCAGAATTGCCAGAACTACCGTTCATGTGACCGATGAACTCAATAATATGCTTACTGAAAAGGGAACATCACCCCTTACTCACGGTATTAAATTTATTGAGCTTTTAAAGAGGCCTCAGATCGGATACAATGATATCAAGCCATTTGATAAATTTGCTCCTGATTTATCTGCAGATATTATCAATAAAATTGAAATCAATGTGAAATATGAGGGTTACATCAAAACCCAGCAGGCACAGATAAAGGAAATGAGAAGGCTCGAAAACAAGCTTCTCCCGACAGATATCGACTATAAGACTATCAGCGGTCTAAGACTTGAGGCTCAGGAAAAGCTGAACAAGCACAAGCCTCTCAATATCGGTCAGGCCGGACGTATTTCAGGCGTTAATCCTGCGGATGTGTCAGTTCTTCTTATTTGGCTTGCGGCGAAAGGTAACAACGATGATTGATAAATTCAAAGAAGCGGGCATTGAAATTTCAGAAGAACAGGAAAAACAGCTTTCTACTCTTATGGAATTCATGCTTGAGTATAACAAAAATGTGA
>JAFUOZ010000029.1 GCA_017481565.1 Oscillospiraceae bacterium
AGTCAGCTGATTATCAGCGCAATCCAGATTTGTCAGCTGAGTATTCGCACTTACATTAAGCTCAGTCAGCTGATTATTATAACAAATCAGATTTGTCAGCTGAGTATTTGCACTTACATCAAGCTCAGTCAGCTGATTATTATAACAATTCAGATTTGTCAGCTGAGTATTTGCACTTACATCAAGCTCAGTCAGCTGATTATTATAACAATTCAGATTTGTCAGCTGATTGTTTTGGCTTACATCAAGCTTAGTCAGCTGATTTTTATAACACCGCAGTTCTGTCAGCTGAGTGTTTTGGCTTATATCAAGCTCAGTCAGCTGATTACCGTAGCAGTATAAATTCTTAAGATGATCTTTAAAGAATTCAATTCCTTTAAGACTTTGTATCCCCTTATTATCGACCCTTATAATGGCTGCTTCTGACTTTTCTTTTTCGGAAAGCATATTATCGTCATCAGTATCCTTAGTCAGAATATAATCTCTGAAAGCTTCATCGGGGAAATTAGTCTCATTGATCTCCGTACCTTTATAGTCAGCTAAGGTAAGTGTAAATGTTCTGATATGAACAGATCCTATTTTATAAATATATGATATTATCGGGTGATGAGCAATGATCCTATCGTTTTCGGGATCGTATGTACAATCAACCCATTCAGTTACCTTTTGAGGATCAAAGCCATATTTTTCCAATTCGGAGATCGCAATACAATTATTTTCCGAGGGTACCTCAGAAGAATTGTTGTCGCATACTAAGGATAAGGAGGAATCGTAAACATTCGTTATATCAAGACTGTTAAGCTGATTGCCCGAACATTCCAGAAACATCAGATTTGTCTTACCCGACAGATCAAGCTCCTTAAGCTGATTGTTATTGCACATCAGATGCGTCAGTGCGTTGTTATCCGACAGATCAATACTTTCAAGCTTATTATTGCTGAAATACAGGCTGCTCAAAGCGGTACAGCCGTTTACATTTAATTCAGTCAGATTATTATCTTGGCAAAAAATAGTAGTCAGATTCGGATTATTGCTCAGGTCAAGGCTTGTCAGCTGACAGCCGGATACATTAATCAGCTTCAGCATCTTATTATCATTTAGTTTAAGAGTTGTTAATGAAGAATTGTAGCAATATATAGCGGTTACAGCGGTCAGATATTCAATGCCCTGAAGGCTTTTTACCTCCGAATTTTCGAGGTCTATTCGGGATATATTGTTTATTTCACTTTGAGAAAGCACTGCGGGATCATCTTTGTTATTTGCGTTACTAAGCAAATACGCTCTGAAAACAGGGTCGGGGAAATTATTTTCATCGACAGCAATTCCCTCAGATGTGCTTTCCTCGGCGGATACTCTTATTGTCGGCAGATACTCCGACGGAACAGCAGATACCGTTCCGAATGTCATAAGCATCGCCGTTATAAAGGCTATGCTTTTTTTATAGGCTTTCTTTTTCATTTTCGGCCTCCCTTTGTATTATTGGGTGTTCTTGGGGCGTATATATCAACATTATACACCTTGTTCACATATATGTCAATATTAAAATTTAACAAAATATAAAAAAATCCGCCTGCAAAACCTTGCAAGCGGCGTAAATACGTGGTCTGCCCGACGGGAATCGAACCCACAGCCTTCAGAGTCGGAGTCTGACGCTCTATCCGATTGAGCTACGGACAGATAATATCTGTCCTGAAACACTTTACAGGACAGATAAATATCAATTTGTAATATTAAGCTTTTTGCCCTTGTTAAGAGCCGCCGCCGAATTAGGAGCGCAATAGTCGATAGTACGCTTATTCTTAGCGGAATTGACAAGCTCCGCATGAGCCTCGTCACGCAGCTTTTTTATGCGGTCGGTGGCAAGCCTGTCATTTCTGATTATCTCTTCCTTAAGCTTGGAAATAGTACGGATCTTAACCTGAAGCTCAAGAAGGTCATCTGTAAGATCGTTGATCTCCTTTGACTGCAGAACAGAATTAATTTTTTCCTGACGTTCAATAGTCTGGTCGCTTACATACTGCTTCATATCAACTGAGATACCGTCCATAGCGGTGATTATCTCCTGCCTGCGGTCAAGCAGATCGCCTACTCCGTCAATATCCTCATAGATTATCTGGGAGGTGATCTCGTTATAATGCTTCATCTGCTCAATTTTCTTGTCGGCAAGACGAAGAAGCTTATCATTCATGTGATCACATTCCTCTCTTGCTCATTTCGGAAAAAGCGTCCTTAAGGTTCTGGAAATATGGGATAAGCTCCTGTATCTTTTCCGTATCCTTTTTGATGTTCGCTTTTATGAGAGATTTTCTCAGAAATGAATAAAGATCTGCAAAATTGTTTGATATTTCATACTTTACCACAAGATGAGAGTCAAGATAATCAACAATATTCTGCACCTTCATAATGGATTTATGTGCACTCGGAATATTTTTGTTATCAATGTAATAGACCGCCTTATTTAACTCTGTGATGCACTTGTCATACACGGCAGCGGTTCTTTCGGCAGGAGTCATAGTTTCTCCTGCTTTCTGCACATATTTCATGTAAGGATTTTGCATAATATATGACCTTTCCCTTTCCATATCCATTTATAGTGTCCGAATCTGCCCTCCGCTGCCGAAACAGCGAAGGGACTTTTTCAGTAAGCTGAAAATTATGCTGTAGTAGCAAACATAGATGACTGCATATTCATCTTATTCAGATATGTTTCAAGAGATGAGAACTTAGCCCAGTATCTTTCCTGCTGCTTTTCGTACTTATCGTTGAGACGGTCGATCATTTCCTGAATGGAATTCATCTGAGAATAATACTGGTTATTCTTTGCAGACATTGTATTCTCAACGCCTACAAGGTTAGTGAAATAACCGTATTTCTTGCTCTTTGTGGAGATAGCCCTATCAAATGTATCGTTAAGATTCTTTGCAAAGCCGTCCTCCATATCGGTGAAGAACTTAGCGATCTCATCGCCGTACTTGGAAATTGCGCTGTCAAGCTTATCCTCATCGATAGAAAGCTCACCGTTTATTGAGCCCGAATCAAGAGTGATACCCATAGCCGCAAGTGTCATTCCGTTGCTTGCGGAAGACATTGCCATTCTCATCTGTGAGATGAACTTATTGAGTGTGGGGTCGTTCAGGAGAAGTCCCTTCTGAGCCTGCTCGTTCCACTTTTCGATCTCGTCCTCGCTCATTTCCTCTTCCTGTTCCTCGGTGAGAGGATCATAGTAGGAACCGTTGGACTTGGGTCTTGTTTCGTTTATCTTATCATAAAGGCTCTTGATAAGAGTATTGTAATCATTGACAAAGTTTGTGATAACTTCCTTTATGGAAGATGTATCTCTTGATGTTGTTACATTGATCTCCTTATCGGGATCAACGGCTGCATCGAAGTCATCAAGACCTGATACATCGAAGGTAGTACCGTCAACTGTGAAGGAGTTTGTGGCACTTTCGATAGTAACACCATCAATAGTAATCTGAGCGTTTGTGCCGTATGCGGAAAGTGTATTTGTTCTGTCCGCACCGCTGATAGAGGTAGAATCAAAAGCATCCTTAAGGAACTCTCGGGTAGAGCTGTCTGCGCCTGTAAGAGAGCCGCCGCCTGTCATGGTAAGCACGCCTGTTGAGCTGTCATAATCGAATATACCCATATCAAGCAGATCGTTGACAGTGATACCGCCTGCATTTGTAACGGTCTTTTCCGCAGAATTGCCGTTTTCGTCGGTATATGTGAAGGTAAGAGAAGTCTTATCGGTAATAGCCTTATCGGGATCAATACCGCTTACATCAAAGTTAGATGAATTTTCAAAACCGAAGTTCTTGCCCTGTGTAAGTGAAACAGCATGTGTACCTGCATCAAGATACATCTTATCCTTGCCGTCAGCATCGGTAGTTGTCTTGAATTCAATACCGAGGGTCGATATCTTATTCTTTGCAAGCTCCTCTGCCTTTTCGTTCATCTTTGCATAAAGCTCTTCCTGCTGTTCAGCTGAAAGTCCATCGAGAGCATCTGCTGTGAAATCCTCGTCTATTGCCACATAACCAAGATCCTGCGCTGCCGACTGAAGTGCATTTGCCTGTATCTCATCGGTCTTTGCATATGCATTTACGAGCGCATTATTATACTCCTCAGCATACTCTGCGGCTGTGAACTTGTGATACTGGATCTCAGCCTTGTTAAGACCTGAATTCTTTATCAGATCGTTACACTTTGAAGCGGAAATAACATTTCCGTCAGCGTCATAGTTCTTGCCTGTTGACGCATTTGTAGCACAGATCTGATCCTTGTTCAGATCAAGATAGTGAGTAGTACCCTTATCGTCCTTATAGCTGTAGAAGGCAAGGTTTCCGTCCTTGTCGTTAAGGATATTAAGATCATATTCCTTACCGTCAGCTGCGGTGAACTTGTCGCCGCTTGTTTCAAGTCTTGCTTCGAGAGCGGAAAGGTCAAGGCGCAGCGAATCATCGCCGATAGTCATATCAAGATAAACGCCCTTCTTATAACCGTTCTCGGTAAGCTGAGTTGTGGAAAGCTCGTTGCCGTTCAGATTTTTCTGAGTATATGCATTGGAAACGCTGCCGCCTGCTGCCAGCTGACCTGCGCCTGTACCCTCTTCAATACCCATCATTGAGTTGAGAAGATTTCCTCTTGTCTGAGAGATCTCTATCTCCTCGCCTGCGCCCGTCTTGCTTGTCTGGAGCTTGAAGGACTGTGACAGGGAATTGAAGGACATTGTAACGCCTGCCTTGCTGTTGTTTACAGCTTCAAGCACATCGTTTACTGTATTATCCTTAGTGAATGAGAAGTTTTTTCCGTTTATGGAGAACTCAAATTTTGAACCCTGAAGCTCGGTAAGAAAGTCGATATCGCCAAGCTTGCTGGACTTGCTTATCTTGCTTGATGCATCGTTTGCAAGACCGATAGCAGAGTTATAGTTTGCACTGAAGCTGTGGGAAACCTTATCTCCGGGTACGGTATTAAGGATAAGCTTATCCTTAAGGTCTGTTGAGCCCTCGCCGCCCTTGAATGCGAACTCGGCAGATGTGATACCGTCGAAAGCGTCATTGAGCGCATTTAAGAAGTTATCCTTGACATCTGCACCGCCCTCAAAGGTAACGGATTTTGTTGTACCGTCAAGAGTGATTTTTACGGTATTGCTGCCTTCATTAGCCTTGGAGAAATCAAGGTCAATGCTTCCTGCGGACGCAGCCTTACCCTGTAAAACAGCAGCAGCAGCCTTCTTGGAAGAGGATATGCTGTAGCTTGTGGGAGTAGAGCCTGATGCAGCGGAAACATTAAGGTCGGAATTTGAAGAGACCGCCTTGAATTTCTTCATAATAGAGTTAGCTCTTATAGATGTAGGGGAGAGAATATCAAGATACTTGCTCTGGAAGGAGGACAGTGAGGAAATGATATCCCTGTACTGTGTCTGCTTCCATTCAAGTGTCTGGAGCTTCTGCTTCTTTTTATTTATAGATATCTTTGTATTCGATGTAGATGCCTTTACCAGCGCTTCTGTGTCAAGTCCCGACATGAGACCCGCCATGCGGTTGGTATCACCTAATGTACTGCTTGATGTACCTGATGAATTTGCCATAATATCACCTCAATAATTTATATTTTATCAGCACTTTCGCCATTTACGATCGTGCTTACCAGATCTGCAGGGAGCTTTCTCATAGCCGCCTGCACGTTGAATTTTTCAGTATAGAAAAGCTCATTGCGGACGATTTTAACGTCTACGGGTGCATCGATACCGATCTTTACTCTGTCCTTGTTTATCTCAACGACAGTTATCTGAATATCCTCACCAAGCCTGACGCCTTCCTCCGCCTTACGGGTAATTACCAGCATCAGTTTTCCTCCTTCTTTACAAACAGGGGATATTTGATAGGATAATTTTCGGGAGCAATGACCTGCAGTGCACGGTTGTTAAGCGTATTCACTGCAATGGGACTTTTCAGATTTACGGTTGTATCACTGTATTTTTCGGGAATAACCGCAATAACAAGGTATTCCACATACTGTTCCTCGCCCGGTTCAAGAGCAAGGAGCGTTTTTTCATCCTTGGAAAGTGTCACCTTATAATCGGGGCAGCATTCCAGAGGATTAAATATTATAAAGCATAAATTTTCATTATCGATACTCTGGAGCCACATGGGGAACTTATTTTCGCCCAGCGGCGCAAGAAGTACATATTTAAAATATTCATCGAAAGCGAAAATTCCCTTTGTAAAGGTTATTATCTCATTTTCGGGGATCTCGATCTCGTCAAAATCTCTTGTTTTTACCTTTATGAGCTTAACCGCAGAGGTTTCGTTGATAGTATCGTTCATAAATTTTATCCACCCGTTTTTAAGTCATTCCCCTGAAATACGGGGACACGTTTTATTCCTTATGGTTAGGGTCTGCAGATGCAGGGAAATACAGCGGCTCGCCCGTATATTCGATCTCAACCTTGGGCAGCTGATTGATGATAAATTCAACACTGCCGGGATTGAACTTGAACTTGGGCATAGGATTGCTGAAATCGAAATTAAGCTGGTCAGCCTTATAATTAATGCTGAGCTTTCCGTCCGACCATGAAATATCGGGACCGTCCTCGGGGAGCCAGCCTGTTACTGTTTCAATAGTCCTTGCCGCCTTTGCAGCCGCAAGGCTCTGAGGAGTAGCAGTGCCGTTGCCGATAGAATCAGCTTCATTTGCTACCTTTGCGATTCCCTGATATACAAGGGAAAGACCCTTGTCAGCTTCCTCCTCCCACATCTGACGGGGCTTGCGGAAGCCAATGCTGTCATACATTCTTGAATTGTCTATATTTATCTTAATTGGTTCTGCGTCGATAGTGAATTCGCCCTTGTCTCTTGACACCTTGGCAACGGGGGCTTCCCTGTCCACTTCAAGAGATGCGCGGGTTATGTTTACTTCTATATCTATAGGTATACTGGTTATTTCAAGTAATGGTTTCATATATTAACCTCCCTTTCCCGAATAATGCAGAGAAAAAAGCTACTGCATATCCGCATAATATATGCTTAAATAAAGTCAAAAATACTCTTGGGGATAGCCTGTGAGCCCATCTGGAGAGCGGCATTGTAAGCTGCCTTTGCAGATGAGAAGTTTGTGATCTCCTTAGTAAGATCACAGCCCTCGGTCTTGTTCTGATCCTCCTGGAGATTATAGCGGTAGCCGTCATTCTTTTCAAGGTAGAACTTGATATCGGACTGCTTTGTACCGATCTTTGTAATACCGGAAAGAACAGTTACCTGTGCTCTCTGCAGCTTATCTATAAGACGGTTTGCCATTTCCTTGTTTCCGTGATAGAGTGCAAATGCAGCATCATAGGTAAGCTGGATTATATTGTTGCTGTCTGCGGGACTGCCTTCGTCCATACCGCAGCCTGTAAGCTGTGCGCCGTTAAGACCGATATCCATAGCTGTATCGGGGTCAACTACGCCGTTTGCGTCATATTCAATACCCAGACCAACATCGATATAGATACCGCCTGCACCGTTATAGGTAGTATAATCGGTAGAGGAATTTATCTCTGTATCGTTATAGAATACCACTGCTCTTGAATTGCTGGCAGTTCTCTGACCCTCGGGCATAACCTGTCTGTTGCCGTTTTCATCAAGAGTAAATTCACCGTTTTCATCTACTGCATAATAAACAGCTGTAAAAGGCTCCTTGTTGTTGCTGGTGCCTGCAAACATCTGACGGTTACCGAAATCGGCGTTCATACAGGTCATCATTTCATTTGCATACTGCTCAAGCTCCAGGGCGATAGCGTCAAGCTCCTCCTGGTTCTTTGTATCCTGAACGGAAACGAGCTTTGAATTTACGTCCAGATATACATTATCCGCAATATTATAAAGATTTGTTTCAGCGGCTGTAAAAAGCTCGCTTGCGTAGTTCAGGTTTGTATCATACATATCCAGATTTGCAAGATTCTTTCTGATCTTCATTGCTCTGTTTGCGTTTACAGAGTCCTCAGAGGCTCTTGTGAATGCCTTCTGGGTAAGTATTTTATTTTCAATTTTCAGCATATTGCTGAGTGCTTCGTTATTGTTGTGTAAATACTGTCTGGACGAAATTCTATCCGTAACTCTCATACTCATGATGATTCACCTCTTAAAAATCAATTAAAGACCAACTCTTCCTGTGCTGTTGATAAGTCTGTCAAGCAGCTCATCAAGAGCATTTACCATTCGAGACATTGCATTGTACCACTTCTGATAGGTGAGCATATTAACGCCCTCTTCATCAGTGGAAACGCCCATGATAGAGTCTCTTGCATCGGAAACACTGTTGAACATGATCTCACTTGATTCGGAGCTCTTATTAACGCCCTCAAGCTGAGAACCGATAGTATTTCCGTAATGTGCAACAAAGTCCTCGAAGGTATAGGGAACAGTTTCCTTGCCTACCAGATGTGTAGCCTCGAATACGCTGAGTATCTTATTGATATGAACGTTGGTGAGCTCATCGTAGTTGTAGTCCTCTTCGTCAATGCCCGCAGGGTGAACAGCCTGTAGAGGATTCTCCTGCCATTCGTCAGCAATGATAAGACCTGCCGCTGTATTTTCATAACCGGGTCTGAAATCAAACATCTTGAAATCATAGCCGTCATATATAGCATTGAATTCTTCGGCGATAGAGGTTGCAAGAGCGTCCATGGTAGCCTTGTAGTACTGGATACCGTTGTATGCGTTCTTGCCTGCATCAGCATACATACCCTTGCCGTTGTACATATCAAGACCGCCCTTGAGCGTACCGCCTGTCATCATGCCTGTGATCTCGGTAGTGGGGAAAAGTCTCTGATAATCTGCGGGAACACCGCCTTCAACCAGCTTATCCTCCAAGTTCTTGGCAAGAGTAAAGTTGCCCTCGTCGATAGCATGATTGATCTCTGCAACAAGATCTGCATCTGCGCCGTCGCACTCGCAGCGGATATTTCTCCATGCTGCATTAGTCTTAAGGTCTGTTATGGAAAGACCGAGATTTGTGGGAGTGGTATCCTCGCTGATAGTCATCTTTGCATATTCATCGTTCTTAACGGCGTCAACGCCGCAGATCTGAATAGTAAAGGTACCGTCAGCCTCGGTAACAGCCGAGATATCCGTATATGTGGAAAGCTCGTCGATAAGGTAATTCATTGTATCCTTAAGCTCCAGAGGACCGTAATTGATATCAGCCTCAAAGCCATATCCCTTATCGTAAACGTCGTTAAGCTGAACGTAGGAAGCCTTTATCTGTTCATTCAGCTTTGCACAGGTCTCTAAGATAGTATTGATACGTGTAACGGTAGTCTCAACATCACTGTATGTATCATCTGAGATAGAATCCATTCTGGAGCTGAAATTCTTGATAACGTTGATAGCGTTCTGAGCCGCATTCTTAGCAACGTTTGCAAGGTCGTCCTGGTCTGTACCGCTTGAGGAGAAGGACTGCCATGCCGCCTTGAATTCGGAAAGTGCTCTTGCGAAACCTGCTTCATCGTTTTCTATATCATCGATAGCGTCCTCAACGTCGGAAAGAACATTGCTCTTTACCTCCAAATCGCCGAGAACTGTGGAATATTTTCTGTATTTATCATCAAGAAGAGCGTCTCTTGTCTGTGTTACGCCCTGACCCTCTACGCCTGCACCTGCGAGAAAGATACTGTTATCATATCCGAGAGTGCTGCTGCTGATCTTTGCCGAAACAAGATCAAGTCTCTGTCTTGTATAGCCCTCGGTTTTTACATTTGCAAGATTGTTTCCCGTAATATCAAGTCCCTTCTGTGCAAGGTTCAGACCATCACGCTGGACATAAAGTCCCATAAAGCTTGAAGCCATAAGAATCGTTCCTTTCTATGTGTACAAATGGGTTTTCTCATATATTATATAGTATATCGTATATAATGCCTGATAAGGCGGTCACCTTATCATCAGGCATTGAAATAGGTATGTCTTTCATTTCCGCTTGTGTGGGATACGCCGCCCCTGCCGTTGTAGGTATCAAGCTCACCCCGTCTGTTCTGATATCTTTTAAGGCGCTCGTTTACGATAATCGAAGCATTGTCGTTAAGCTCCTTGATGGTATCGAGAATCTTACACAGCTCCTTGTGTTTGTTATCCAGCCTGCGTTTATAGAGGAAGGGAGCCTCGTTGACAATCTCCTTAAAGGTCTTGCCTGCGTTTTCCTCTCCCAGAATTTTCGCACGCTTCATTTCCAGAGAATTTGATTTCATGACAAGCGCCTGTTCTATGGGGAGCGCTCTTCCGAGATTTTCTATATCGTCCTCATGAATCATCTTCATCTTCTTGTATTCAAAATCAAGCAGCTGTTTATAGTGGGCATTACATTCATCACAGAAATCAAGAAACTTCTGATAATCCAGCATGAAATCACCTTCTTAATAGTAGTATCGGTTTATGTTTACGCACCTAAGATAGAAGCCGCAATATCGCCGGAGGGAATGTTATAGCTTCCCGAAGCTATGGCGTTTTTAAGTGCGGCAAGTCTTTCAGGCGAAGCGGAAGCGTCTGCTGCCTTTGCTGCAGCGGCACGAGCGCTTTTGGTATAGCCTGTTATTCCTTCTGTAGCTACTGCCTTTGCTGCCTTTGAAAATTCTACTGTATCCCTGTTTCTCACAGATGATGCGGAAGAGGTCTTCTTAGGTGTTATATCGCTTGAATTGTACATATAAGCGTTTACGGCAGACATACACTTATTGACGTTCATACTCATAAAAATCAGCACCTCCGTTTTTGGCAATTTATATATTTTTGCGCAGTTGTCCCCTTATAGATAACTGTACTCTATATATTATATCGGTCAGACCTTTAAAAACTTAATAAAAAAATCCTGTTTTTTTATATTATTCATAATTCCGGAAACACCTTTGACCATATGAACAAAACCGCATGAAACCGCAGTTTGTTTATTGCCGATAAACACCAAAAGCCTCCTCAGTGCCAAGGAAAATATCGGAATAAAATTGTTCCGCAGGATATATGAAAACCTTTTCACAAGCTTAATAAAAATGACATTGATTTATCAAACCAAATAATATATACTGATATTATGTGTTTTTGTATCAAATCAACAAACAGAGGTGTTATATAATGAGTGAAACAACTGAAAGAGCGGAGCGCACCCCTGCGGCAACTGTCCTTTGGTATGACAGACCTGCCGCAAACTGGGACGAGGCACTCCCCGTAGGAAACGGAAGAATAGGCGGAATGGTATTCGGAAAGCCCGATAATGAGCTTATACAGCTTAATGAGGATTCTCTCTGGTCTGGTAATTTCCGTGACAGAAATAATCCAAAGGCACTTGCAAATCTTGAGAAAATGCGCAGTCTGATAAACGAGGGCAAGGTAGCCGAAACAGAAAAGCTCTGCCGTGACGCTTTTGTGGGCACAAACGAAAATCAGAGACATTATCAGCCTCTGGGCGACCTGAATATATACTCGGATATGGGCGAATATACTGATTACAAGCGCACACTTGATATTTTCAGCGGTATCTGTACATCGGAATATACAGCTGACGGCGTAAAATACACACGCACCGTATTCGTTTCAAAGCCTGATCAGGTCATGGTAATAGCTTTCACTGCCGACAAAAAGGGAGCAGTGAATTTTTCCGCGTCCATAGGCGGCCGTGACGACAATTATGATAAAAATGAAGCTTATGACGATAACACCCTGATATTTACAGTAAGCGACGGTATTCCCTATGCGGCGGCGTTTATGATATGCGCCGAGGGAGGAAAAGCATATACCGATGCAAATCGTCTTAAGGCTGAAGGCTGTGACAGTGCATATATAATAGTATCCTGTCAGTCCATGTTCAGAAGCGGAGAATATGAATATCTTGCAATAAGTCAGGTAAAAAAGGCGGCAAGAAAGGGCTACGCTCACCTTCTTGCAGACCATACCGCAGATTTTGAAGAGCTTATGTCAAGAAGCTGTATCGTTTTGGAGGACGACAGCGAAGGCAGAAGCGGGGAAACCACCGAAAAACGTCTTGCATATATCCGTGAGGGCAAGCCTGACAGCAAGCTGGCGGAGCTTTATTTCAACTTTTCACGGTATCTTATGATATCGGGTTCAAGAGAGGGTACTCTACCACTTAATCTTCAGGGTATATGGAACAAGGATATGTGGCCTGCATGGGGCGGAAAGTATACTATCAACATAAATACGGAAATGAACTACTGGGCAGCTGAAATGCAGGGACTTCACGAATGCTGTACTCCCCTGTTCGACCATATCGAGCGCATGAGAGAGCACGGCAGAGTTACCGCAAGAAAGATGTATAACTGCCGCGGTACAGTATGTCATCACAACACGGACATATGGGGAGACACAGCACCGCAGGATATATGGATGCCTGCAACACTGTGGCCTATGGGTCTTGCATGGCTTTGTCTGCACATTTACGAGCATTATCGTTTTACGGGAGATTATGATTTTCTCCTTGAAAAGTATGATACACTCTGTGAGGCAGCGGAATTCTTCGTGGATTATCTCACCGAGGATAACGGCATGCTTATAACAACACCGTCGGTATCTCCCGAAAATACATATATTACAGCAACAGGCGAGCACGGTACTATCTGCAAGGGTCCCTCAATGGACAGCCAGATACTCTATACGCTTTTCACCTATATTATCGAAGCCTCAGATATACTTTACAATGAGGATATCGTTGACCGTGAATTTGTTGACAGGATAGGCGAGATGAGAGATCGTCTGCCTGCGCCGCAGATAGGAAAATACGGTCAGATCATGGAATGGTCAGAGGATTATGACGAGGTAGAACCCGGACACAGACATATTTCACAGCTTTTCGCCCTTTATCCCGGAGAGATAATAACCGCTCACGGAACACCCGAGCTTGCGGCAGCCGCAAGAGCGACTATCGAGCGCAGACTTGCGCACGGAGGCGGACATACAGGCTGGTCAAGAGCATGGATAATCAATATGTGGGCGAGACTTCTTGACGGTGAGAAGGTATATGAGAATATCACCTCGCTGCTTGCACATTCAACCAATATCAATATGCTTGATATGCATCCTCCGTTCCAAATAGACGGTAATTTCGGCGGCGGTGCAGGTATCGGAGAAGCCGTTTTACAGAGTCACAGCGGAGAGATCAGCTTTATTCCCGCGTTACCGCCGCAGTGGAAGAACGGATCTGCAAGCTTAAAGGCAAGAGGCGGCTTTGAGGTAGTATTCACATGGGCTGACAATAAGTTTGAAAGCGGAATTATTTCAGCTGACGAGGACAGTACCTGTCGTTTAAGAGGGGAATATATCATTACCAAGATCAATGAAAATGAGCCTGAGAACGAAAGTCCTGTTGAAGTAAAATATGCAGATGAGCTTACGATTTTCAATGCAGAGCATGATACCATGTATAGAATAAGCAGGAAAAACTCCTGAAAAATAACACAAGACAAAAGTTTCGGTCAAGCCTTTACAAAGGCTTGCGGGGTTCAGTAGTCTGCGGACAGGAGGGCAGCGCCCCTTGTCGCACTCCGCAGAGTGCGAAATCCCCTTTAGCCACTAACAGATGCCATTCTTAAACATAAAAGTCTGAAAAACAGCGAAACGCATTTATTGCACGAGCCGATAGGCTCGCCCGTTGTAAATCTAAGGCAGAAAAATAAACGGATAGGGTTTTTACTTTTTATCAGTAAATCTATCTATACAAGCTAATCGGATAGGGTTTTTACAGTTATTTCAAATAACCGCCCTATCCGATTTTTATTATATACAGGATTTTCTGCGGATAGCTGTAATTGCACATTCGGAATCGTTTCAGTGTGTTTTTTTACACAAAATTTAAAAATACTATTTACTTTATTATAATGATATGATATAATAAGTTTATATGTAGTTTTATGTACAAAAAAGGGGAAATAATTATGAAAATGAAAAAGCTTTTAACTATGCTTGCCGCTTTTTCTGCGGCTGCAGTTCTTACCGCCTGCGGCGGCACTTCCGAGGGAAATACTTCCGATACTGCTGCAGATACGACCGCTGCAGCTGCTGAGGGAGAAGATAACTCCTTACAGAAGGTACTTGATTCGGGCGAATTTATCCTCGGTCTTGACGCTACCTTCAAGCCTATGGGCTATACCGACGAAAACAATCAGATAGTAGGCTTTGATATCGACTGTGCCGAAGAAGTGTGCTCAAGAATGGGCGTTACTCTCGTAAAGCAGCCTATCAACTGGGATACAAAGGAAGAGGATCTGAACCTTGGCAAGATCGACTGCATCTGGAACGGTATGTCAGTTAATCCTTCAAGAGAAGAATCAATGAATCTTTCCGACGCTTACATGAAGAATTCAATGGTATTTGTTGTAAACACAGACAGCGGATATGCTTCACAGGCTGACCTGGCAGGAAAGACTATCGCTGTTCAGAACGGCTCTACCGCACAGGAGATCCTTGAAGCCTCCGACCTTTACACAGGCGATTCACCTATTACCGTAAATGCTATCGCAACAAACGTTGAAGCACTTCAGCAGCTGGAGCTTGGTCTTGTTGATTCCGTATTCCTTGATTCTGTTGTTGCAAACTATGAGATCAACACATCGGGCAAGAATTATTCTATCCTCCCCGACGGTCTGGAAGAGGAAGAATATGCTATCGGCTTCCGCAAGAACGATCAGGCGCTCCGTGACGAAGTACAGAAGACTCTCTCAGAAATGAAGGCAGACGGCACTCTCGGTGAGATCTCTACAAAGTGGTTCGGCAGCGATATTACAACAGTTGAGTAATTAATTATCCGGGCGGCAAAGCAGCACTCTTGCCGCCTGTTTTTTAAGGAGTGATCTTATGACCTCGGAGCAGATCGGCTCGGTGCTTGAAATTCTGGTACAGTTCATTCTGCCTACCCTAAAGGTTTTCTTTTTTACGCTTATATTCTCCGTGCCTCTCGGCATGGTGACGGCTCTTCTGAAAAAATGCCGTTTCAAGCCTGTTGCATGGCTTATAAATCTGTACATACTTATAATGAGAGGTACTCCTCTTATGCTGCAGATAATCGCTATGTATTATGCAGTACCTTATCTTAAGCTTATTGAGGGACTTCCGTCCTTTATACAGAATTTTGCGGATATGGTGGATATCCGTGACGAAAGCTATATGTTCAATGCGCTTACCGTTGCATTCGTACTGAATTACGCCGCATATTTTGCCGAAATATTCAGAGGCGGAATAGAAGCTATCCCCAAGGGACAGTATGAAGCAGCTGAAATGCTCGGCTTTACAAAGACACAGACTTTTTTCAGGATAATTCTTCCGCAGGTATGCAAACGTGTTGTTCCTGCAAGCTCAAATGAGGTTATCACGCTTATAAAGGATACATCTCTGGCAAATGTTATCTCTTATGAAGAAATAACCCTTAAAGCTCGTCAGCAGATGCAGCTTTACAGTTCACTTACTCCCCTTTTCATGGCAGGCGCATTTTATCTTATAATGACTATCATCTTCACTGCGCTTTTCTCATTTATCGAGAAAAAGCTGGATTATTACAAATAAGGAGGACAGGCTATGGCTGTTCTTGAAGTTAAAAATATAGCCAAAAGCTTCGGTGATACCACGGTTTTAAAGGATATATCCTTTAATGTGGAAAAGGGCGAGGTCCTTGCCGTGATAGGTCCTTCGGGAAGCGGAAAATCTACACTTTTAAGATGTGTAAATCAGCTTGAACACGTTGACAGCGGCATTATAAATGTATGCGGAATAAACATGGTAAAGGATCAGGATGGTAAGGCTGTATATGCTCCAAAAAACGATCTTAAGCAGATAAGACTCAAAATCGGATTGGTTTTTCAGAATTTTAATCTCTTTCCGCATTTTTCGGTACTCCGTAATATTACGGAGGCTCCTATGTGCGTATTAAAAAAATCCAAAGAGGAAGCGGAAAATACCGCAATGGCTCTGCTGAAAAAAATGGGGCTTGAAGCTAAGGCGGGAGCATATCCATGTGAGCTTTCGGGCGGTCAGCAGCAGAGAGTATCCATTGCTCGTGCCCTTGCACTCAGTCCTGAGGTGCTTTTCTTCGATGAACCTACATCTGCACTTGATCCTGAGCTTACAGGCGAGATTCTTAATGTTATAAAGGAGCTTGCAGGGGAGAAAATGACTATGGTTATCGTTACTCATGAAATGGCGTTTGCTCGTGATGTCGCTAATAGGGTGATTTTCATGGACGGAGGAGTTATCGTTGAACAGGGTACTCCCGATGAGGTGTTCGGCAACTCTCAGAATGAACGTACAAGGCAGTTCTTACAAAGGTATAACAATAGATAATTATTCATCGGGTTTGTTATTATTCGTAAGCGAATGTTTATACTTTATCTGATGTTTTAACGGAAAATACATAATATAACAGTACGTGGTTTATATTATTTTTATACGGGATCTCTGTGCAGAAAATGTGCGGAGATCTTTGTTTTTTTATGAATATTCTTTATTGACAACAGCACGGAAAAGGTATATAATCCTACTTATAGCGTTCAGAAAAAATGCAGTGTCTCAAACCGACTGCAGAAAATCATATATGTAAATTTTTAACAGTAGTACGTCAGCACCATTTATGCGGATAGCTGCAGGCTCGTTATTACTTCGGCAATAATATAATTTGATTGCTCGGTGCTTGATTTTTCAAAAAAAGTCGCAGATACGACAATTATTGTAATTTAGAAATAGTTAATCAAACTGTTTAATTGCCGAAGTAATAAATTATCTGCTCAGCAGTTCTTATATACTACTATCGGGGGATAAAATGCTCATAACAGAATTGAAAAATGTAC
>JAFUOZ010000030.1 GCA_017481565.1 Oscillospiraceae bacterium
CGGAGGTCAAGACCTGTGAGCTTCTTTATTTTTTCAAGCCTGTAAACCAGCGTATTTCTGTGTACAAAAAGCTTTCTCGAGGTTTCTGAAACGTTCAGATTGTTCTCAAAGAATTTCTGAATGGTAAAGAGTGTTTCGTGGTCGAGAGATTCGATAGAGCCCTTCTTGAAAACCTCCTGAAGGAAGGTTTCGCAGAGAGTTGTGGGAAGGTGGTAGATAAGCCTTGCAATACCGAGATTATCATAGGAAACGATAACCTTATCGGTATCGAACACCTTTCCTACTTCAAGAGCGATCTGAGCCTCCTTGAAGGAACGTGCAAGATCCTTTACACCTGTAACGGCTGTACCGATACCAACGTTTACTCTTGTATAGAATTCGCCCGAAAGAGTATCGGAGATAGATCTTGCAAGCTTTTCAAGGTCCTTGGATTCAACGTTGTTCTTGATCTCCTTAACGAGAACGATATCTGTTTCGGAAATATTGAAAACGAAGTCCTTTGTCTTGTCGGGGAAAAGATTCTGGATCACATCATAAGCGGAAACATCATTTGAGGAAACGATCCTTACAAGAAGAACCACTCTGCTCACATCGGAATTGAAGTGAAGCTCTCTTGCCTTGACAACGATATCACCGGGAAGAACATTATCCAGAACAACATTCTTGATAAAGTTGTTTCTGTCATACTTTTCATCATAATACTGCTTTATGCTGGAAAGAGTAATGGAAAGAATATTGGCATACTTTGCCGCACTTTCATCGGTACCCTCAACAAAAACTGCATAATCGGGCTTAATATGTGAGCCGAAGGGCTTGTAGGTGTAACCGTCACGAACAAAAATATCGTGTGAATCGCTGAGATCAAGTGAAACAAATTCATTTGTTGTTCCGATTTTTGTAAGCTCACTGCACGCAATGATAGTGGCTGTGGTATCAACAACTCCGATAACACAATCCATTGTATCGCGCATCTGATGAATCAATCCCTGAAACAGTCTGTTTGACATTTTATGAGTCATCCCTTTCAAATTTAATATAAATTTATAACAATTTCACATGTACCAAACACAAGGCAGCCTACAAATAACGTGTCAGAAAACACTTATCCCGTTACAGCATACCTATACACATACTAATTTTAGCATACTTTTCACAAATAAGTGTTAATATTTTGTGAATTATCCCGATATATCACAAAAATTTAATGTATTTTGTATTAGAATACACAAATACAGCACCTTTACAGCGCAATATATACTATTAAATAGTACCGAATTTATCCAGAAGCTTGACTATCTTTCGTTCCTTTACTGCGGTAATGTAATCGTCCTCGGTTTCTAAACGGAAGTCGGTGACGATGCCTCCGCCGTAATATCTGCCTGTGGTGTTATGGGTGTCTGAGCCTGCGGTAACGGGCAAATCGTACCATTCTGCGAAGATCTTCGCTCTTTCGTTGAACTCGGGGAGTCTGTTGGAAGCGTTGATTATCTCGATGCCGTCGATGTATCTGGGGACAAGGGTAAAGCTGTGGATATACTCCTCCTCACGGAAGGGGTGGGCGTGGATAACCATTCCCCCTGAACGCTTTACCTGCTTGATGTATTCATGGGCAGGCATATCCTTTATTTCAGGATGATTGATGAGCCAGCGTTTATCTATTCCATAAGTGAGAAAATCAGCATTTCCTGCACCCCATTCAATTCCGAAGAATACGTCAAGTCCTACCTTTTTACCCTCTTCAAGTGCATTTTCATAGGACTGATAATATCTGTCTACCCACTGTTCCCAGGGGAGATCACGGGGGACGGAGGTATTGCCATTATAAAAATGGTCTGTGATGAATACACCTGTGTACCCCTCTTCCTTATACTTTCTGACCAGCTCCGCTGCGGTGCTTGATGCACAGGCACTGGACTCGGACGTATGCAAATGTGTTTCATATTTGTAATACATTATTAATCACCTTAACATAATTTTAATATTATTTATATTCCTTTTTAATAACAAGTACCTCTTCAGAAGAAAGCGGTTTTTTATCCTCGGAAAATACAATTTTTACCACATAGGGCATAAAATCTATTATCCTCATAAAGCCTCTGAAGCCGAAATCGGAATAATGATCCAGCATGACAGAAAGTGCTGTGCCGTGGGTTGACAATGCTATTGTCTGACCCTTGTACCTGTCAAGTATTTCATTCAATGCGCCGATACATCTTTCCTGCACCTGTGAAAGACTTTCTCCTCCCTCGGCATGATAATTTCGGTCCTCCCACTGCTGACGGATAAAATCTATAAAATTGTCACCGTGCCACACTCCTGCATTACGCTCACGGAGCATTTCACACATTTCAATTTCAATACCCGTTTCATCGGAAAGTGACTGCACGGTCTGAACGGTGCGTTTATAGGGGCTTGAAATAATATGCTGTATACCTGCATTTTTTAACAGTTCAGATACCTTATGAGTATCGGATAGTCCCTCGGCGGTCAGGGGGCGTGTGCGGTCATCATGATGAAATCTGTCAGATTGAGCGTGACGGATAAAGTAAACAGTTGTCATAACAATAATCCGTCCTCCTTGCTTTTGTCGATAAGAGGTTTCATATATGCCCATAATTCCTCTGCGCCGTTGGATATTTTGCTGTTACGGCTTATTACGCTGTCATAGTGTACGCCGTGTTCCTTCCAGCTTTTACCGTCCTTGGTATAGTTCATGAGCATAGGCTGCATACGGTCGAGAGCCACTGCAAATTTTGCTTCGGGAGTATTTTCGGCTTCAAATTCTTCCCAGAGGTCACGGAATTCTTTTTGCTGGTCATCGGGGAGCAGACCGAAAAGTCTGTCTGCCGCCTTTACTTCACGGTCACGTTTGGTTTTGTTGGCTTCCGTATCATAGCAGTAGGTATCTCCTGCATCTATTTCCACTACATCGTGGATAAGCACCATTTTTATTACCTTAAGCAGATCTATCGGGACATTTGAATACTCGGAGAGGATAACAGCGAAAATTGCGAGATGGAATGAGTGTTCGGCATCGTTTTCCTTACGGGGAGGGCGTGGGGATTCCGATTCACCGCTGTGTCGGTCATAGTCGTTAATAATATAGGTCTGGCGGTAAAGATTTTTCATTTTATCCAGTTCCAGAAGAAATTCCATTTGTTTTTTCAGACGTTCCATAAAGTCCTCCTTGATTTCAATGCGCAATGTGCAATGTGCAATTCGCAATGCGCAATTCGCAATGCGCAATTATATAGCAATACAGCAATCCGACAAACAATTTCTGAGAAAGCAATAAATACAAGGTTTTTGTCCACTTTTTTCCCAAAAAGTGGCGGGGGTCAAGGGGGCAGCGCCCCTTGTCGCTGTCCGCAGACAGCGAAACTCCCCTTTAGCACGTAACAGATGCTATTTTTAAACGGATAAGAAAAGAATGAAAAGCCACTCTAAAAAGCCGCCCATTCAGAAAAAACTAACAATAAGCTTTTTATAAAAAGCTACAAAAAAATTACTTGAAGTAATCAAATTCGGGGCGGCTTTTTGCAATAAACAGCGGAGCGTCTTTATTGCACGAGCCGACAGGCTCGCCCGTTGTAAATCTACGGTAGAAAAATAAACGGATAAGAAACAACAACAAACACTGCTTATCAACTAAACGGACAGGCTGTAAAATATACTCCGAAACAATCAACAACCACCGCTTATCACCTAAACGGACAAGCTGTAAAATATACTCCGAAACAATCAACAAACACTGCTTATCAACTAAACGGACAGGCTGTAAAATATACTCCGAAACAATCAACAAACACCGCTTATCAACTAAACGGACAGGCTGTAAAATATACTCCGAAACAATTAACAAACACTGCTTATCACCTAAACGGACAAGCTGTAAAATATACTCCGAAACAATTAACAAACACTGCTTATCAACCAAACTGACAGGCTGTAAAATATCCCAAGAAACAATAAAAATCAGTACAAATGAAATTCGGGGTACAGGTCATAGCATGAATATTTATCTCTCATTTCAGATATATATTCAAGAATTTCATTCAATGTTCTTTCCTGCATATCCGTTTCAAAAAGCTGAGTTTCTGCCCACATATATTCACGATTTTCTTTATCGGCATATCCGCCCATTCCTATTTTCTGCTCATTTATCCGACAATACTCATACCAGATAATCATGCTGATATGACCGTTATTAAGATAAAGTGTATTAAGAAAATTTTCCCAATCTTGAAATATCAGTGCATCGGAATCAACTGCTTTGTGCTTTTGGATATATCGGCTGACCTGTTCGTTATTCATTTTAATCAATCCTCTGAATACTGATTTATACCGCTTGATAAGTACAGACTGCATTTTCCATTTTACGAACGCAATACTGTCAAATAAAAATCTTGAACCTTTTAAAGCTACTTTTAAAAATAGATACAAGCTATAATCTGTATATTCGCTTATGACCTTAAAAAGCTGTATATTTCGTTTTCAA
This sequence comes from Oscillospiraceae bacterium, assembly GCA_017481565.1. Classification (GTDB taxonomy): domain Bacteria; phylum Bacillota; class Clostridia; order Oscillospirales; family Ruminococcaceae; genus RGIG4694. The sequence continues at coordinate 4,499 of JAFUOZ010000030.1, forward strand.
CCGTTAAGTTACAACGGCGAGCCTATCGGCTCGTGCAATAAATGCGCTACGCTGTTTATTGCAAAATCCGCCCCGATTGAGATCATACTCAGGTTACTAAAAATGGTTGATTTACTCTTTCACTTGATTTTAGTATTTTTTATGGGCGGATTTTTTTATGTAGCTTTTAATTCTTTTCTTGTCCGCTTAGGAATGGCATCTGTTATGTGCTAAAGGGGATTTCGCTGTCTGCGGACAGCGACAAGGGGCTCCTCGCCCCCTTGACCCCTCGCCACTTTTTGGAAAAAAAGTGGACAAAAACCTTATCTTGGGTTCTTTTTTATTTTTCCTTATTTTCTATATGTTCTTTTTTTATCAGCCGCCCATTTCAAGCATACGGTCAATACATACCTTCGCCTTCGCCATTGTCTCATCATCAATAACTATCTCTGCACCTGCTGTACCCTTAAGCGTATTATATACGTCCACAAGTGTGGTCATCTTCATATCTGTACAGATAAGTCTCGGACTTAACAGATAAAACTTTCTATCGGGAAATTCATACTGCAGATGCTCCGCAATGGAATTTTCTGTTCCTATGATAAACTCATTCTCATCGGACTTTCTTACATATTCCATTATTGCAGCCGTTGAGCCTGCAAAATCAGCATGGGCTACGACCTCACTGCGACACTCGGGATGCACAAGCAGCTTTGCATTCGGATGCTTCTTCTTCGCTTTCTCCGCTTCCTCTCCTGTTATCGCTGCATGAACAGGACAGCCGCCGTTCATAAGATGGAATTTCTTTTCGGGGAATCTCTCCGCACAGAATGCTCCTAAATTACAGTCGGGTATGAAAAGTATCTCGTCGGCATCAAGCTTTTCACATATCTTAAGGGCTGAACCTGATGTGACACATACATCGCATACTGTCTTTAATGCGGCTGTGGTGTTTATGTATGCCATAACTATACAGTCGGGGTGCTTTGCCTTTTCAGCAAGTATCTCCTCGGGAGTAAACTGCTCCGCCATGGGACAGCCTGCCTCGGGACAGGGTACAAGCACCTTCTTTTCGGGAGAAAGTATTTTCATGGTCTCCGCCATGAAATTTACTCCGCACATAAGGCAGGTCTTTGCATCGTCCTGCTGCGCCTTTACCGCAAGTGCATACGAGTCGCCCGTATAGTCCGCAATTTCAAGTATTTCATGCGCCTGGTAGCTGTGGGCGAATATTGAAACGCCCTGCTCCTTTTTCATTCTGATTATCTCCTTTTGGAGCTGTTCGATAGTCATCATATAAATAACCGCCTTTTCTTATATTCCGCAAATTTCCTGCCTTGTATCAACAAGACAGGAAATTATTACTTCTTCTTGGTATTATTGTTTCTGCCGCTGTTCTTCTTTACGGCATCTGTGTTTTCAGACTTGCTCTTATCCTTATTCTGATAAAGCTTGAAGCTTTTCATTTCTCCCGTGTCTTCCTTTTCGGGCTTGGCATCGGGGGCATAGTCCATTGTAACGGTGGACATATTCTTCCTTGAAAGAAGGAAATTCACAAATTCCTGTGTAAGTGAATAAATTACCGCAAATACAGGTACGCCGAGAACCATTCCCGCAAAGCCGAACATTCCTCCGCTGACAAGTATGGAGAACATTACCCAGAATGCAGAAAGTCCTGTTGAGTCGCCTAAGATCTTGGGTCCGATAACATTTCCGTCAAGCTGCTGGATAAAGAATATCAGCACTACAAAGGGCAAAACCTGTTTCGGTGAGGATACAAGCAGCAGCAGTGCACTGGGTATCGCTCCGAAAAATGGTCCGAAAAAGGGTATTACATTTGTTACGCCGATTATTACCGAAATAAGCAGTGCATATTCAAGCTTCATCAGGGTCATGCAGATAAAGCAGAGGATCCCTATAATGATAGAGTCAATGATCTTTCCTGTGATAAAGCCGCTTATGGAGCTGTTTGTAAGATTGCATACCCTGAGAAAACCGCCTGTTGCCTTCTGAGGAAGAAGCGCACAGGAAAGCTTTTTGAGCTGAGCCTGAAAATGCTCCTTATCAAGCAGGAAATATACCGCTACGATTATTCCGATAAGAAAATCCTTTAATGCTATAAGCAGGTCAAGCGCTTTATCGGTAAGCTTGGTCATAATATCGCCAAGCTTTGGCATAAGATCCTTTATATAGCCTGTTACAGCCGTTTCTATCTCCTCAAACTGACTGTTTATATACTCAACTATCTGCGGGTAATCCTTAAGAAGATTATTTACTCCCTTTTCCAGATTGTTGAAATATGTTCCCATATTATCAAAGATATTTGTTATACTTTTGATGACTTCGGGCAGGATTATCGCTCCCAGAGCTGCAACCGCCGCAAGAAATACCAGTATGGAAACTATTACGGAAAGCACTCTGTCAAGCTTGGGGTGAGGCTTTGTCTTGCCTGTCAATTTACGTATCTTCTTTTCTGCGCCCATCATTATCGGATTCAGAAGATATCCGATAACAAGTCCCCAGATAATAGGGGAAAGTACCGTAAACAGCGTATCTACGCCCTTTGCTATAACAGGGATATTCTGTGCAAAGGAAAAGATAAGCAGACATATTGTAAATGTTAAGATACTGTATACCGAAATTGTGGTATATTTTGAATTCCAATCGATTTTCATTTCAAGCTCCTTCTTTTATGTAAAAAATGCCGATTTAAAAAACATACTATAATAATAGCACATATTTTCTCAAATGTAAACTGTTTTACAAGTATTTTACATAAATTATAGTAACCGACATTAAAATTGCTGACATTCTGCTCGTACAAAAAACATATATTCAATTTTTTGTACGGCTTCATGTGCAGTTTTTTATGTCGTTTACTATAGTATGGTGAATATCATGCTATTCAAATTAAAAAGCGTTTACAAAAGATTTAAAAAGAAAATATGTTCCGCAAAGTCCGTTAAAACGTACTCAAAACTATTGACAAAAGAGAAAATATGTTCTATAATGAATTCAGAAAGAAACAAGAACGTATGTTCTTAAAATAAAAGAACGGAGATTTTTATTATGAACAAGAAGAATTTATTTGTAGTGACTGTTATTATTATCGCTGTAGCTTATCTTGTATGCAAGGGTATCGTAAGTCTGTTTACCGTTACTATCGCTGCAGGTGCGCTGTTTGCAGCTTATTATATCCGTATATGCAGCGTATATGCCCCCGACTATGAGAGGGAGGCATATTACGAGGATCATTCGGTTCAGCGCTCGGAGGGATAATACATATCCCACTGACTGCGGCATTCGTCCATGATGCTCATTACCGCCTTTGTTCCGCTGTGGGGAATAAGAGTGCTTTCACGGAGACCTGCTCTTATACAGCGGTGAGCTTCGTATATTTCATATTCATAGCCGTTTATCTCGTTTGGTATGGCTGCACGTTCCAGCTCGTTGCCGTCACGGTCATAAAGCACCGCTTCACAGGTACAGAAGAACCATTCGCCGAAAATTATCGAGCCTTCTGTTCCGATTATTGCGGCTCCGTTACGGCAGGGCTGCTGAAAGCCTGAATTTATTGAGGCGTATTTTCCCCCCTGATAGCGCATCATTATGCTGTTTGACAGGTCAACACCGTCTCTTCCGATATTTGCTGAGCTGATTATCTCACAGGGATAATTTCCCAGGAAATCAACCGCTAAGGTAAGCGGATATACTGCCAGATCAAGAAGTGCGCCTCCTCCGCATTCGGGGGCAAAAAGACGGTCCTTCGGGTCATATTTTACCAGATTGCAGAAATCTGCCTTGACGCATTTTATATCGCCAAGACTGCCTCTTTTTACCCATTCCTTTGCTTTTAAATAAACAGGGCGGCATTTCATCCACATGGCTTCCATAAAGAAGAGATTTTTTTCTCCTGCCAGAGTTATCATATCATCAAGCTCACGGCTGTTTATGGCTGCCGCTTTTTCGCATAAAACGTGCTTTCCTCGTCTGAGACAGAGAAGTGTATCATCATAATGGCTGCTCATGGGGGTCGCTATATATACTATATCTACCTCCGGGTCTGCCGCCAACTGCTCATAGCTGCCGTATGCCTTTGAAAAACCGTGCTTTTCCGCAAATGCGGCGGCACGCTCCTCGCTTCGTGAGGCTACGGCATACAGCTCGGCTTCCTCACAGCCTGCAAGTGCTTCGGCAAAGGTAACGGCTATTCTGCCTGTTCCTATGATACCCCATCTGATATTACTCATATATACCATTCCTTTCATTTATTGTTTATCTGCGGTTTTATGCCGCTGATATATATTGCTCCGAAAACAATGCTGTTGACGGAGTAAATGTTGTAATTTATCAATTACAACCGCTTTTTTATGTTTTTCCTTTTGTTCTAACTTTATTTTATATCATTTCGGACGGTTTTTCAATAGGCTGTCCTTATTTTTTTGCAAAAAAGGGAGCAGTTTTTTCGGCTGCTCCCCTGTTATTTATACTTTTATACAGTTTCTGTCCTTTAAAAAGCTGTACAGCTTTAAAAGAGGGATATCGGTCTGCTTGTTTTCAAGGCTGTTATTCAGTATTTTATTCGGATAGGCTTCGTCATTCAGTTCAATTTCATCTCCGTTTTTCAGGACTATTGTCAGACGTATTCTCTGTCTTGAACCGCCTCTTCCTGCGTATACGGAATAAAATTCCGGATATATCAGTTCAACATCGCACAGGTCGATCTCATGCTCCTTAAAATAATGCTTATATTTTATTTTCCGGCAGTCCGCTGTTACCGTTGTAGGGTGTCCCACGAATATATTCACAGCCGCAGAGCAGCAGATGAACAGAATAATCACGGCTGGCGATACAAAATCCGAATCCTTATATTCTCCCGCTAAAGCAAGTGCCCCTATTACAAGCACTATTGCCGATATGACACAGGCATTGTTCTCCTGATGTATTTTTATACGTATACTGTTGTTCATGGTGTGTTTTCTCCTTTCCGTGATTATAAGGAACCGCTGATCAAATCGTTTCAAGACCCACTCAGTCAATTTTGCCGCTGCGGCAAAGGATTTTCATGGATCTGAAACGATGCCTTCGGCTTTAATCAGCGCTTCCTTTAAAAATTCATACAGTTTTATGAGGGGGATATCAGTTTCCCTGCCGTTCATTTGTTCCTTTATCATTTCAGATGTGTTCACGGCATCATTAAGCTCATATTCTTCGCCGTTATTCATATATATGGTAAGGCGTATTCTCTGCTGGCTGCTGTATCTTGTATGTGTCTCATAGGGCTCACAGCTTATGTTTTTTATTTCGGAATACTTTATTGATGTAACTCCTGCTATATGGGTGTATTCAATATGGTCGCTGTCGGCTTTTATTACTGTGGGGCGTTTTTCATATATGTATATACCTGCTGCCGAACAGAATAAAAGCAATAATAAAACGATAAGTCCCGTTAATGAAAAATGGCGTATTGTTACAGCTATCCCCAACATACAGATAAAAATTATAAAGCTTGTAAAATAAACGTACAGTTCGGGTATATGATGTATTTTTATTCTTATACTGTTCTTCATAAGCTGTTCACCTCTTTGAAAATATCATAGCACTTTTATATGGCAAAGTCAATATTGCTTTGCAAATTCATGTTTGCCGAAAAGAAGGTTATGGTTTTTGGTAAATAAAACTATTTCTGTCTGATAAGTTTTTACTTTACATATACTTACTAAATCCGATTATGGTAAGTAAAAACTTAATTGTTACTTTGCAACCTTCAGCTGTGGGGGTAGAACCTCCGAGGAGAGAGAAAGAAAAGCTTGGGCAAAAATCGACATCTCTCTCCTTCTACGGTTCTCCCCCCACACCCCCCTTTCCCTCAACCTCTCTCTGTCGATTTTTAAGGAAACGCTGATTAAAGCCGCAGGCATCGATTACGCCCCTTGAAAATCCGTTACTGAGAGGGGCGATAATCGATTTAATCAGCGATTCCTTAATTCCGCTTATTGCTTTTCTCGGATTGTGGGACTCAAGCTGTTCCGGTATCGAAGCCGCTTAATTGTTTTCATCTTGCGGACGGGACCCTACCCGTCCTTACTTGCCGTTTGGGATTTGTTATTGATTCACTCATTTAAAGCTCAAAAAAGCATGGTTGTGGTTTTGGGTAAACAAATTAAAATAGTGGGAACTTTTAAGATTATTGCGACAAGGTTTAATTGGGGCATCATGCCGTTCATAAGTTATTCACCCATTTGAAAATATCATAGCACTTTTATATGGCAAAGTCAATAATATATGTAAAGCATATATGCAATTCCGTTAAATAGCATAAAAAAATGATGAATTAATGTATTATTCCTATAAAATTAAAAATAAATCCAATTTATGATAAATTTCTTGTTGAAATCCGAAAAGAAATGTGGTATAATATATGATATATTTGGACAGGTCTGTCTTATTTTGATATTTATAGATCGGGCAGGCAGGAAAGGATCTCATATATGAACAAGGTTAAGGTCAATATCTGCGGAAAGATAATCAGTCTCAATACCGACAATGACGCAGAATTTGTTATGCAGATTGCCGACAAGCTGGATAAGGATATCAATATGCTCCTTAAGGCTATTCCCAATTTAGGCGCACAGACTGCGGCTGTGGTATGCGCTCTTTCGGCTTATGAGGAGCTGAAAAAGGCTGAGGAAAGCATTGATAATATAAGAATTCAGGTCAAGGAATATGTGGACGAGGCAGGCCGTATGCGCGATGAACGCGACAGGGCGGTAATGGAAGCAGATAAGCTCCGCAAAAAGCTTGATATCTACGAAAATGATATAGAGGACGAGATTCCTTATGAGGAGGAGGCGGAGCAGCTGGTGCTTGAAAATACCATAACTCCCGCTGTGACCATTCCCGTTAAGGAATATGAACAGAGACAGGCTAATCCGCCGAGGCAGAACCGTGCGGCAAGAAGAAAAAACAAGCAGGGAAAATCAGATGATGAATAATAACATATCCCCCGAGCTGCTGGCACCTGCGGGAAGCATCGAAAGCATTTATGCAGCCTGCGCCTGCGGTGCGGACGCTGTATATATCGGCGGTCAGAATTTCTCCGCAAGAGCAAATGCCGTTAATTTCTCTGATGAGGAGCTTGCGGAGGCGGTGGACTACTGCCATTTAAGAGGCGTTAAGGTATATCAGGCTCTCAATACGGTCATTTTCGATCATGAGCTGCTTGATTTTTCCGACGCTGCCATACGCTCCGCTGAGACAGGCGTTGATGCTTTTATAGTACAGGATCTTGGTGCGGCACGGATACTTAAGGCTGTTCTTCCCGATATGCCGCTCCATGCCTCAACACAGCTTTCGGTACATACTCCCGAGGGTGCGCTTATGGCAAGGGAGCTGGGCTTTGAAAGAGTTGTTCCCGCAAGAGAGCTTTCCCTTAAAGAAATAAAGGCTATATGCGATACGGGCATTGAGACCGAGGTTTTTGTACACGGTGCGCTTTGTATGTGCGTATCGGGACAGTGCTATATGAGTGCGGTCATCGGCTCACGAAGTGCAAACAGAGGTCAGTGCGCTCAGGCCTGCCGTCTTCCCTTCAGTGCTGTGGGCGGCAGAGAGGAAAGGCATGATCTTTCATTGAAGGATATGTCTCATATCGAAAGCATTGACAAGCTTATTAAGTGCGGTGTTTCCTCACTTAAGATAGAAGGAAGAATGAAGCGCGCGGAATATACCGCTGCCGCTGTTACTGCCTGCAGGCAGGTGCTTGACGGTGAAAAGCCCGATATGGAGTCTCTGAGGGCGGTATTTTCAAGAAGCGGCTTTACCGACGGATATATCAGCGGCGGAATGGGAAAGGCTATGTTCGGCTACAGACGAAAGGACGATGTTACCGCTGCCGCTGAGGTACTTCCTCAGATGAAGGAGCTTTACAGGAATGAGGCTCCCAGATACAAGGTAAATATGCACATTGAAATAGCGGAGGGCAGACCATCGCTGCTTACTGCCGAGAGTGAAGGCTGTACAGCAACTGTTTCGGGGGATATTCCACAGGCGGCTGTGAACCGTCCTACAGATACGGAGCTTTGTCAGAAGCAGCTTTCAAGGCTGGGCGGAACTGTATTTGAGCTTGATAAGCTTACCGCTGATATCGGAGAGGGACTTATTCTGCCTGTTTCGGCACTCAACAAGCTGAGACGGGAGGCGGCGGAAATGCTTTCCGAAGAGATCATCGCAAGCCGCAGACCCGATTATACTATAAATGAACCCGACGCATACTCCGAGGAATTCGGGGATATATATACCGAGCCGAAAAAGCATGAAAAGAGAGTACACATAAGGCACAGGGCCGTTCTTGATGCGGCGCTTGCTTACGGTGACTGCGTTGTGCTTCCTATGAGCGAGTGTCACGGTATCGAACATGACAGGGAGCGTATTATTATTGCTCCCCCAAGATTCACTTCCGACGAAAAGAGCGTTATCCATGAGCTTACACAGCTTAAGGCTGACGGCTTTTCACGGCTTTACTGCAATAATATAGCTCATATCAGATACGGAAAAAGGCTCGGCTTCAGGCTTCACGGCGGTTACGGACTCAATACCGCAAATTCATACTCAGTATCCGCACTTAAGGATATGGGACTTGAAGATATAACCGCCTCATTTGAAATGAAGCTTCACGATATTTCCGCTCTTGCCGATCTTACGGGGATTGCTGTTATCGTATACGGCAGGCTTCCTCTTATGCTGGTAAGAAACTGTCCCGTAAAGCAGGCGGCAGGCTGCGGAAAATGTACGGGAAAAATAACCGACAGAACAGGCAGAAGCTTTGAGGTCATCTGCGACAAGGGAAAACGTGAATATTCCGAAATTTTAAACTGCGACACTCTTTATATGACAGACAGGATCTCCGAAATACACGGAGCTTCCATTTATGACTATTTCTTTTACGATTCCTCCGCCGATGCGCTTACAGAAAAAACGGCGGAGCTTGATAAAGGCACAAAACCCGACAAAAGCGTTACACGAGGACTTTATTACAGAGGAGTAATATAATACCTTATATATTATTCCCGACGAAAGAGGTGCCCGACTATGCTGACTATGGTTATATATTCACTGTATACACTTGGTCTTATTGCCTCCGCACTGTGCATAATAGCTGTAATGATGCAGAAGCCGTCGGAGGAACAGAAGATAATGACGGGTCTGACCTGCTTTATCGGTCTGACCTGGCTTGGCTACTGGTTTCAGATAAGTGCTGAAAACATCGAGCAGATGATAATGTGCACCAAGATCATCTATATGGGAATATGTCACACCTATTATTTTATGCTGATGTTCATGTTCCGATATTCAAGGATAACGCCGCCAAGGTATCTTTTCCCGGCGTTGTGCGGTCTTGACTGTATGATAAACGCTACGGCGCTTACTATGGATTCTCATCAGTATTTTTTCAGCAGGATAGAAATGTCCAGCTATGAGGATATCAACAATCTGGTATTTTCAAGCGCAATTTTCCACAACATATATCTTGCGGCAAGTCTCGGATATTGTATCCTTATGATAATCATCGCTCTGATGGGTATTTACCGTGAGCCTGAAAGACTTGTTACCTTAGGCGGTCTTACCGTTGCGGTGCTTGTTCCTACGGTACTTAACACCGTTTATGCAGGCGGTTATACGGTGGTAGACTATACCCCTGTGGGATATCTCGCTTCGGAGATCATCATCTTCCTGCTTATTTACGGTACTAAGATCTACGATGTAAAGGATACGGCAAGGGAATTTATCTTCGATGCACTTGAAGATCCTATCGTGGTGGTTGACAAGAATTATCATCTCAAGGGCTTCAACGACAAGGCAAAGGTTATTTTTCCCGAGCTTGCACAGTCTCATCAGGATATGAAGATCGCCGACGCTTCCCTTTCGGTAAACAAAATATTCTATGACAAGGGCTTCAGCGATATTTCACATGAGGAAAGGATATACCGTCCTTCGATCAAAAAGATCACGGAGACGGTGGAGGACGGCAGAGAGCTTACAAAGGGATATGTTCTCTGGCTTACCGATGTTACAGAAGAGCTTCGCAATATGGAGCTTATCAGCAACTATCAGAAGGACCTTGAACGTGATGTTGAAAAGAAAACTCAGCAGATAACAAAGCTTCAGGAGCAGATGATCTACAGCTTCGCAAATCTTGTTGAAAGCCGTGACAATGTTACAGGTGAACACATCAAGCGCACAAGTGCTTATGTTGCAATACTTGCAGATGAGCTGCGGCAGAAGGGACATTTTGCTGATATTATCAATGATACATATATGGATTATCTTAAGCTTGCCGCACCTATGCATGATATCGGCAAGATGACTGTTCCCGACAGTATTCTGAAAAAGCCGGGTATGCTTGAAGCTGAGGAATATGAGATAATGAAAAACCATACCGTTGAGGGCGGCCGTATCCTTGACAATACCCTTAAGGAGATCGAGGGTGAGAGCTATTTTGATATAGCTAAGGAAATGGCTGTTTATCATCACGAAAAATGGAACGGTACGGGTTATCCTTACGGAGTGGCTGAGGATAAGATACCATTAAGCGCACGTATTATGGCGGTTGCGGATTTCTTTGATGCGCTTACCTCCGCAAGACCCTACAAGAAGGCATACTCTGTTGCTAAGGCGTATTCAATTCTGGAGGAGGAATCGGGTATTTCCTTCGATCCTGTTATGGTGGACTGCTTCATTGCGGCAAGACCTAAGATCGAGGAGATATTTGCGGAGACCTCTGACGGTACTGTTGCCGATGACAGTGTGCTTTCCGAAAGGGATTCCATTAAGCTGAATAACGCTCAGAGCGAAGATAAAACCGAACAGAATTCTGAGGAAAAGGCAGAAGAAAACGCTGAGGATAAATCCTCAGAGAAAACTGAGGCTGAGTTTTCCTCCGATAAGAATAACGAGGAGATGAAGTCTGAGGAAAGCACAGACAAAAGCTCCTCCGACGAAAAGGAAAACAAATCTGAGGACAACAGGGATAACAGTTCCTCAGGCAAACAGGTCAGCGGATCTGCCGCAAGAAAAGGCAGAAAAAAGAAAAACGGCAGAAAAAATACAAATCGATCGGGCGGATATGCTCAGGAATAACTGATCAGGCTGCCGCTCATTATAGGAGCGGCAGTCTTTATTCTGCGGTTACGGTCGGTGATCCCTCAGGATCATACATCAATAAAAAAAGAAACGGAGAACAATCATGAAGGATATAGGCAGAATGATCGCCTTTTTGTTTTTTCTGCTTGCAGGGATAGTACTGGGTACGGCTCTGGGCAGGCTTTGTGCAGGTGTCGGCTTCTTAAGCTGGCTTTCCTATAATATGTCGGTGGGTTTCGGCATAGGCTCGCCTGTTGTGCTTGATCTTATCGTTTTCAAGCTCAGTCTGGGCTTTGAGCTTTCGGTCAATGCGGCTCAGATATTATCGGTCATTGCTGCGCTTATTATCTATAACAAGACCTGCAAGGGATTATAGACTTGCAAAGGATTATAGACTTGCAAAGGATCATAATACTGTAAGGTCATAAATTTTATATACCGAATAAGATCGATATACGGAGGGCAATATGAATATATCGGGAAAAAGCTTTAAGGCGGTTATTTTTGATCTGGACAATACTCTTGCAGACAGAAAATATGCCTTTGAAATGCATTCAAAAAAGCTGGCGGAGCTTTATCTTAAGGACAGAAGCAATGAAGAAAAGGAACAGTTCGTCCGCCGTATGATAGTGCTTGATAAAAACGGATATGCTCCTAAAAGTGAGGTATACGGTACTATATGCAGGGAGTTTTCTCCCGACGGCACTCCCGATGAGCTTTTTTCAAAATGGCGGGAAAATGCCGCTTTATTTACACGGCAGGAGCCTTTTGCGGAGGAGATACTCATTTATCTTAAGGATAAATACAGGCTTTCTCTGCTGACAAACGGCTCTTTTAAAACTCAGTCGGTCAAGCTGGAAAGCGTGGGGCTCAGAAAATATTTCGAAAGGGTCATTATTTCCGAGGAGACAGGCACCGAAAAGCCTGACAGGGAAATATATCTTCTTATATGCAGGGAAACGGGAGTTATGCCCGGGGAGGCATTATATATCGGAGATCATATGGAAAATGATGTGAAGGGTCCGCTCTCGGCGGGAATGTCTGCTGTGCTTTATGACAAATACGGCACATACAAGGGTGTATATGAAAATACCGTTTCCTCTCTCAAGGAGCTTATGCTATACTTATAAATAAGGATAAATCTACCGATGAAAGAAATTCTTGAAAAGCTAAGAGCTTATTTTTTTGTTATACTTACTGTTGCTGCCGCTTGTCTCGGTTCTTATCGGCTTATGAAAATACAGATAGTTGACGGCGACAGCTATTTACAGAGGTCAAAGACCGCTTCGGTAAGCAATCAGATAATCGACGCTCCCAGAGGGGAGATAGTTGACGCTGACAATGAACCTCTCGTAAGCAACAAATCCTGCTTCAATGTTATTGTGAACAAGGCTTTTTTTCCCGCAAGCGATACGGAGAAAAACAGGATAATACTTGAAGCGGCGCTGCTTCTTGAAAATGAAGGCTGTACATGGCATGATATTCTGCCTGTTTCGGCGGAGCTTCCATTTCAGACCGACCCTACCCGTGAGGACAAGGTACTTGAACTGAGAAAGCATATCGGTGTTCAGATATATGCAACGGCTGAACAGTGCATAAATGCCATGTGTGACAATTACAATATATCAGATGAATATTCGGACAGGGAAAAGCGTATTATTGCAGGTGTGAGATATACAATGGATATGCGGAATTTTTCCGTTTCCAATACCTATATATTCGCTGAGGATATCTCAATGGAGACTGTAATAAGGCTTAAGGAAAGAAGCTTTGAGCTGGACGGTATAGATGTTATTGAGGACGCTGTGCGTGTATACGGTCAGGGTGATGTTGTTCCTCATCTTATAGGAACTGTAGGTGCTATAGACGCCGATGAATATGCGGAGCTCAGCTCAAAGGGATATGCTCTTGACGATACTGTGGGAAAAAGCGGTATCGAGCTTGCTATGGAAAGTGTTCTGAGAGGTCACAAGGGCACAAGGACCATTGAAATGCTTGACGGTGAGGTGGCTGCCGATACAATATCAGATGAGGCTGTACCCGGAAATACGGTCAAGCTTACCATAGACAGCGATTATCAGAGAAATGTTCAGACGATCCTTGAAAATCATATTACATGGCTGCGTAATCAGACACTTCCCGATGCGGCAGGTACTGACGCAAATGCAGGCGCAATAGTGGTGCTGAACGCAAAAACGGGAGCGCTTCTTGCGGCGGCAACTGCTCCCACATATAATCTCAATGACTATATTGCTGATTATGCGGCGGTGGCAGGAGGGGAAAACTCGCCTCTTACGAACCGTGCAACGAATGCAAGATACCGTCCCGGCTCGACTTTTAAAACGGTCACCGCAACTGCGGCTCTTAACGAGGGGATAATATCTCCATATACGGAAATAAACTGCAACAAGGTATACACCTACTGGGAGGATTACCGTCCCGAATGTACAGGCTGGCACGGACGCTTCAATGTGGTCTCGGCTCTGAGGGAATCCTGCAATATATTCTTCTATGAGACGGGACGGCTTACGGGGATAGATACCATAAAATATTATGCGGGTCTCTACGGTCTGGGCGGAGAGGCAGGTCTTGAAACGGGACGGGGCATAAACAGAGGTTATATCGCTTCTCCCGAAGTATTTGACGAGCTGGAGCTGGACTGGCAGGCAGGTAATATCGTACAGGCGGCTATCGGACAGTCCGAAACTGCGGTAACCCCTTTACAGATGGCGGCTCAGGCTATGACCATAGCCAACAACGGTCTGCGCTTTGAAACTTATATGGTGGACAGTGTATACACATATAATATGGAAGAGCTTGTTTCCAAGACACTGCCCTCACAGGCTGAATTTATCAAGGACAAGACAGGCTATACCTTCAGCACGATAAAGGAAGGAATGAAGCAGGCAGCGGCATTTTCGGAATATGCGTATCCCAAGCCCGCTGAAAAGGATTATTATCTGGGAGAATATCTGCTGACTGCACTTCCCCGTGAGGCTGCCATAAAGACAGGTACTCCGCAGATGACAACAGCCGATGACACAGGCTCGGCATTTATCGGGTTTTATCCTGCAGATGATCCGCAGATAGCCTTTGCAGGCTTTGTGGAGCATGGAGAATACTCAAAGTTTATGGTAAGACAGATCATCGAGGCATATTATGAAGAGGATTATTCCATAGAAAAGCTGGAGGGTGCTTCATATCCCGAATATACAGAGGAAACAGAAGAAACGGCGGAGGAGCAGGTTTATGAAGAGCAGGAGGAAGAATCGCGGGAAGAAACTGACTACAGCTACTCTGAACCGAGCTATGAAAGCTATGAGGAAACGGCTTACGAAACAGAAGCTTATTCCGAAGAATATTCCGAAGCGGAAGAGACTGAGCCGATAACCGAGGAAGAAACTGAGATCTCCACCGAAGAAATAACAGTGAATGAAACGGAAACGTCGGCGGAGACCGTCACAGAGGTGCTTACAGAGACGGAAGAGACGGAAACGGAGGTTATCACCGATGAAACTGAAATGCCTGAAGAAATATCCGAAGAGACAGAAACGGTAACGGAAATATCCGAAGAAACAGAGGTGTCTGATATTATTGTCACAGAGGACACGGAAGAAATAATATCTGACAGTGATATACAGTAAAATCTTTCTTGTGCATTTTAAACAACAAAACGCAAAGAAATAAAGCTAATATAACAAAATTGTGCAGAATGGGCAAAAATGCTTTGACTTTTTTTCTTTTTGTGGTAAAATAGTAAGTAACCGATAATATATTAAGGAGGGTATCCTCACCCTGACGGGATCCGCAGTCCCCACAGGAGAATAAATAATATATTTGCAATTCTTTGAACGCTGCGGAGAAATGGAGCTGTCATGTCAAAAATCATTGCTGTAACCTCAGGTAAGGGCGGAACAGGAAAATCATCTATCTGCTCGGAGCTTGGCTTTGCACTTGCAAAGCAGGGTCTCAGAACTCTGATCATTGAGCTGGACTTCGGACTCAGATGTCTTGACATCATGCTTGGCGTTAAGGATGATATTACCTATGACCTTGGTTCTGTTCTCAAGGGTGAATGTGATATCTACAAGGCTACCACTCAGGTACGCCTTGCTTCAAACTTAAGCATCGTCTGCGCACCCGAGGATCCTTTTGCCAAGGTTGACGCTGAAACTATCAAGAATATCTGTCAGGAAATGAGAAAGTATTACGAATACATAATCGTTGATACCTCGGCAGGTACTAACGAAAGCGTTTTCGATGTTGTTGAACAGTCTGACCTTATCCTTATCAATACAACTCCCGACCCTATCTGCGTAAGAGATGCAAGAACAATGTCCGATGAGTTCTATAAGAGAGGAAACAAGAAGCAGAGACTTATCATCAACAAGGTAAATCCCGATATCTTCAAGGCTGACCTTATCGTTGACCTTGATGAGATCATCGATACTGTAGGTGTTCAGCTTATCGGTGTTATCCCCGATGACGACGCTGTTGTTATCGCTACAGGCAAGGGTCAGCCCCTTCCCTCAAACTCTCTTGCATTCAAGGCTTTTGACGCTATCTCAAAGAGGATCAAGGGTGAGGACGTTCCCCTTAGCTTCAAAATGCTTCTCGCATGATCCCATGCGGCATAACACTATGTATAATCCCTGTCTGTGACATGAATAATGAACATTTATCTAAACCTATACGCTTATTAACATAAAGATGAACCGACCTACAGAAAACAGGCAGAACGGCTCTGCTTTCCGTAATCTTTAAATTTGTGAAAGGGATGAACTTACACCATGAACATTGCACTAATCGCACATGATTCCAAAAAAGAACTGCTTGTACAGTTCTGTATTGCATACTGCGGTATTCTTTCCCGCCATAATCTGTGCGCAACAGGTACTACAGGAAAAATGGTGGCTCAGGCTACAGGATTAAACATTCAGCGTTACTTAAGCGGCTCACAGGGCGGCGCTCAGCAGATCGGCGCAAGAATTTCATGCAATGAGATCGACCTTCTGCTCTTTTTCAGAGATCCGCTTTCACCTAAACCCCACGAGCCCAATGATATGAATCTTCTCCGTCTCTGCGATGTACACAATATTCCTGTCGCTACAAATATCGCTACTGCCGAGGCTCTTATCCATGCTCTCGAAAGAGGTGACCTTGACTGGAGACAGATCGTTAATCCAAACGAATAATATTTTCATTTTTATATATACTATACAGCCGACAAATGCCCTTTTGTCGGTTTTTCTTTTTAATGCTATAAAGATTTTTATGTTATATCCGATATATATTTAAAGTATAATCGGAACGGAGGTTATTTATATGAATGTAAATGCAGTAAATAATTATCTTTATAATACAACAGGTGCGGCAAACGGCAGTCAGACAGTTATCCCCGGTGCTGTACAGAATAACGGGGACAGCGCTGCTTCGGGAAGCGTAAATACGGATATGTTTGAACATTCTTCAGACAAGACTGCTTCCGATATAGGTCTTTACTCCCCTGTTACATCGGCTGACGCTTTATTCTCCGCAAAGAATATAAAGGACGAGGATCTGCCTGAGGAGCTTCGGGGTCAGGGTACATATCATACCTACGACGAGCCTACCGTAAAGCAGCTGCTTGCGGATTCCGAAAAGAGAGTTCAGGAATTCAGGGACTGGGTATTCTCCGTTCTCGGTCTGCAGTCTCAGCATGAGACAAAGAAAATCTTTGACAAGGACGGAAACGAGCTTGTTCCCGATGAAAACGGCATGGTGGATCTGAGCAACGTTGAAGGCGTTGAGGAATTTGAATTCGATGATAAATACTGGGGTGCAGAGGCTACCGCTCAGCGTATCTTCGATATGGCAAAGGCCTTCGGCGGCGAAAATGAAGCTCTTCTCGGTCTTATGAAAAAGGCTGTTTATGCAGGCTTCGCTCAGGTTGAAGGATTATTCGGCGGTGAGGGCAGTCTCCCCGATGTATGCTATGAAACAAAGGATAAATTCGATGAGCTTTTCAACAGCTACTGCAATGAGCTTTTCGGAAACAAGGACCAAACTCAGTCTGATATGGCAATAGCGGGAAGCAATCAGTCTGCTTCCGCAGATACAGACAGTGCCGATACAGCAGAGACCGTTCCCGAAGAGCAGGAAACAACTGATATTTAACTTTTTCCGCTGTATGAAGGCTTTTCATACAGCGGTTTTTGACATATATTGCCTTATCAGGCAGAATTTATGGACTTTTTCTGTGTTTATGCAAAAAAAACCGATGATTTTTTCGTTAATTCTATTGACAGAACAAGAAAAAAGGTGTATTATAATATAGAATGGATTATGGGGTATACTATACCTATGCCCTCTTATATATTCAATGTATAAACAGCCAATAACAATGAACGGAGTGTTCAGCTGATATGTATTTCGGCAGTGTTAAATTTTTTAAACAATTAATATATTCCACAGTTATAGATTCGGTGGTGCTTACTGCTCTTCTTGCTCTTATTTTTGGTATAAAAAGTGCTGTTCCCGCAGAAAATATTCCTGTTGATCTTCCGCTGGATACGGAAAACTCCGATCCTGTCACTCCCGGCAGTGAGGATAAAAACGGATCGGACGGTCAGGAGAACGGTGAAGATTCCTCGGAAACAACTGCGGAAAGCACCGATACTTCCGTAACGGAAGCTCCCGTAAGTGAGACCGATACGGTTACTGAGGTTCCCGATGCAGATATGATAACCATCCCCAAGGACGCAACCATTGAGGATGTTTATGATATCCTTTCGGAAAACGGATATACCGAAGAGCAGATAGTTTCCTGTATCTCGGACAACGGAGACGGTTATCTGAACGACTATATTCTTGACGCAGCAGAGCAGATCGCAAAGGAGGAAAAGATCAAATCAGATGCTCCCCTTTTCGATTCTCCCGTAAGCGTGGACAAGTATCCCGGATTGTACGGTGCGGCTTCGATAAATATTGAGGCTCCGGATAATACGGTTTATCTTGTTATAGACGAATCACCCTCGAATCATACAAAGGATTTTCTTACTATTCTGGATAATACCGACACAAAGGCTGTGTTCCTTGCGGATACTGATGATGACCTTTCCGCTTCGCAGCTTGAAAGGATCATTTCAGAAGGTCATTCTGTGGGAATTTCTGTCCGTGGCGGCTATGACAGCACCGATGATTGTCTTGAAGCAGTAAATAACGCTTTTGAATGTATCCGTAATATGACAGGTACTAAGCCCGCTGTTATATACTGTCGGGAGGATATTTCCGATGAAGCGGCTGACGAGCTTGAAAGACGCGGATTTATCGTAAGCACTGATGTGATCTGCGGTGACAATGTTAAGGATTATTCCTGGAGCGGTATTTACAATAATTCGGTTAAAGCTGTTGATGAAAACAAAGGTCCATCAACACTTAAGCTTATGGGCGGCAACGATAACGCCGCTACCGTAATGACCGCTGAGGATATTATAAATCGTCTTAAGGAAAAGGGATACAGCTTCTCGCTTATGGGTGAGAACGTATCTGCTGACTAAACAGGAAAGGAGACGCTGTTATTTAAGCATATCGCTTATAAACAGTCTGTATAATAAAATGAGTCTTAAGGATAATTTCAATCAGGCAGTAAGAGAAATCAAGGACGGTCTCGTAGGAAAGAGACTTTCTGAGGAATCAAAAAAAAGCAGCAGTCTTGACGGTTTTCTCGGTCAGCAGGAATCGGTGCAGCCTTCTCAGGCGGCTTCAACTGCTCCCGAAGCTCCCGTAAGACCTGTTTCCGCGGCTTCGTCGGAGTCTTCTTATTCATCGTCGGCATCAGCTTCACCTTCGTATGCAGAAGCTGCTGCGGCTCAGAATATCAGAGAATATACACAGGCAGGTGCGGCTGCGGCTGCCGAAGCTTTTACAGCTGCTTCTGCGGCTTCTTCGGGTACATCGGGTTACGGAAGTGATCCTCTCGGTGCGGCAGGTTCATATACACCTCCCCGTGCTCAGACACCTAAGGTCACTCCTCCCCCTATTCAGCCTAAGGGAAATGAACCCAGATCAACTCCTTATTATGAAAATGAGGAAACAACTGTTATTTCAAAGAATATCGTTGTAAACGGCGGTACTATCACAGGTTTTGCAAACGTTCATATTGACGGCGGCGTAAAGTGCGATGTAAGGATCACCAAGGACGTAAGCGTTACAGGCAAGGTAGTAGGCGATATTGAATGTAACAATGCTGTTATGGCAGGCTCATCTGTACAGGGCAATGTTGCTTCAAAGGGTCAGCTGAGAATGGACAGAGACAGCGTTCTTCTGGGCGATATCGCATCTCAGTATCTTGATATGAACGGCAGGATCAAGGGTAATATTGACGTAAGCGGAAAGGCTGAATTCAAGACCGACGCTGTTATTGTAGGCGATATCTCCGCTTCAACCATCACCGTACTTGACGGTGCTGTTATCAAGGGCTTCGTAAATACTACATTCCTGCAGGAATCTCAGGCAAATGTATTCCCCGACGCTATCACAGTTACAGAACAGTAATTATTTACGGTATATCCCTTAAGAAGTATATACTAATTTTTCAGATATATAAAGAAATTGTGGAAGGAAGTAGAAAAAATGACAGGTATTGACGATAAGGATTTAATGGATCTTGATCTTGACTTTGAGCTGCCGCCGCTGCCTAAGCTTAATACTCCGGGCGGTGCAGAGATCACTGCGGCTGCTCCCACACCTTCAACGCCTAAGCTGAATATCGATGATATCCTTTCGGCTCCTGACAGCGTTACACCGGTTCCCCCTCCGTCAGACAGAATGGAGCTTGATTTTTCAGCTACCACACCGAAAACGCCCTCTGCCGATGAGGAACTGATACCTGCCGCTCCTGTTAAGAAGCCTGTTTCTACTCCCGCTTCTTCGGGGGTCATACCTCCTGTTGCAAAGAAACCCGTTTCTACTCCCGCTTCTTCGATACCCGGAGGAATCCCTGTTGTCAAGAAGCCAGTTTCTACGCCTGCTTCGGAGCTTCCTTCAGGCGGCATTTCAGTAGGAAAGAAGGCTGTGACTACTCCTGCATCTGAACAGACAGCACAGCCTGTTATCACAGAAAGTATTACTGATGCTATAAAGCAGCTGGAAAACAACAGCTTCAACAATACTGCTCCTGCTGAACCTTCATACGAAAACAAAGTACAGGAGGATATCATTCCTGATGCAGATGATGATTTTGATCTTCCTCCTATGAAGGCTCGTCCTGTGACCGAAAATAATATTCAGGAAAATACTGTTTCTTCCGCAGACGATGATTTTGATCTTCCTCCTATGAAGGCTCGTCCCGTGGTCGAAAATAATATTCAGGAGAATACTGTTTCTTCCGCAGACGATGATTTTGATCTTCCTCCCATGAAAGCTCGTCCCGAGCCTGAAAATAATATGCAGGAGGATATTATTCCCGATACTCCCGAAACAAGCTCTTATGAGGAAGAAAGCAAGTCTGAAGGCGGTCTTAACTTTGTTATGGACGATGATTATGATCCTGAAGGTGCCCTTGAGGATATGGATACAAGTCACATCGTTCTTTCCGATATGGACAAGAAGGTATCATATATCCGCTCGGGTGAGCAGGACGCTGCAAAGGCTCTTAAGCAGCAGATCATGATGGACGATATGTCTATGTCGATCAAGCAGAAGCCTGTTCTTGAGGATCTGAGCAATGAATATGTCTCCATGAAGGAAAAGGTAAAGAAAGATGACTTTACCACAAAGAGCAAGCTTGACGACAACGAAAAGAAGGCTATGAAGGATCGTCTCAGCGAAGAGCTTAACCGCCGCCCCGAAAACTTCAATCACCGCAGAAGTGAGGCTATGGCTAAGAGACTTGCTGAAGAAAGAAGCCTTGAACGTGCAAAGAAGGGTCTTGTTCTTACTATTGTTGTAATGTTCATTTCCATTGCTTGTGCTGTTGTTACATATATAGGTGTAAAGGCTGTAAACGATCTGTTCATGTATCTGGCAGCAGGAACACTTGTATTCTCACTTATGCTTATGATAAAATCCAAGCACACAAAGGTACTTTCCACTATTTATCTTATTGCAAATACCCTCGTGCTTGCAGGTCCCGGACTTATCAAGTATGTTCTTGACCAGAAAACCGCTCCCGATCCCAATTTCAATATCCAGCTTATCTGGTTTATTGCTGCGATAGTTCTCAGCGGTGCGGCTGTATTCATGCTCTGCACAAATGATTATATTTCGGCTTATTATAACGTAAATATAAAGCGTAAAAAATAAATATTCCATGCAAAATAACAACGGTCTGCTGCAATTTCTGCGGCAGACCGTTTATCTTTGGAATCGCTCTGATCAAATCGTTTCAAGACCCACGAAAAAGCCTGTGGAATTAAGGAACCGCTGATTAAATCGCTTCACAACGCTCTCAGTGACGGATTTTCGAGCGTTGGAAGCGATGCCTACGGCTTTAATCAGTGCTTCCTTAATCAGCGTTTCCCTATTTATTCAGAGTCAATACAAACTTATTGGCATCATAGCTGAAGCTCATTCCCGAAGGATATACACCGTATTTTTCAAAATCGTCATACACCTTACTCTTTTCAAACATACAGAACAGTTCATATATCTCATTGAAATGACAGTATACCACAGTCGTATATACACCATTCTTATAGTTTGAAGAGGATTGCTTAAGAATACCGTTATATGCAGATTTTGCATCTGTATAATATGTAAGTCCTTCCTTTTTAAAATAATTAAGGCTTGTACTTGTTGCTTTCTGATTTTTTCCGAATGGGAACCAGTCAAGAGATACATGATCCTTATCAAGCTGTTTATCGGTTATCAGAAAATAATCATGCAGAAGTATCTGAGGTGTTCCTACAGGGTCGTCCCATGTAACGTCCATGTTGTACCATTTTCCGTCAACCTTTACTCTGTTCCATTCATGCCATTCTGTATCGTTTCCTACTGCCGTGCCGTTTACATTAACACACTGTATACCCTCAAGCTGACAGAAGTAGCTGAAAGCATTGGCATAACCCTGACACACTGCCTTTTTCTCAACAAGTGTACCGTAAATATTATGCTGCTTGAAATCTCCCGTATAAACATAAACTGTTGTATTTACTATTTCATCATGTATCTTAAGCACCTTTTCATATTCGGTTTTGCAGGATCTCAGCTTCTTTCTGAGTGCTGTCACCTTTTTATCTATTGAAGCCTGCATCTTTTTACTCTGTGTTTTGGTATATTCATATTCGGGGCATATGCTGTATGCAAGTCCTGTATCGTTTTCGTAATAATACTGATAGGAATCCAGCAGCCAGAAAAACTGTGGATTTTCAAAGCGCAAAAGCTCAAATACATAATTAAGAGTTTCTGTTGTAACCTTATTATCCTTGAAAGAAATATCCTCTTCATGATTTGCTATTCCCTTGAACATTGCGGCATAAAGCTTTTTTTCAGAGGAATTCATCTGACTGTAAAAATACTTTCCTTTATAATCGTTTAGTATTCCGTCAGAGGTAACAGCAGAAGTGCCTATAGTATAGTCACCTGTATAATAGTTTGTTGTCCAGCCGCTTTTTACTGCCGCCACTCTCAGCTTGCAGCTTTTAGTAAGGCTGATACCCTTTGATGTGTATTTTGCCGATTTTGCGGTAGGTGCTGAGCCGTCAAGAGTATAATAGAATTTGACATTCTTTGCTGCTGAGCTGAGCTTTACCGTAATTGCACTGTTATATTTTCCCGCCTTTTTGCTTACAGCTATCTCAGGCTTAAGCTTATAGGAATAGCTGACTGTTTTACTTTTTCTGCCCTTATATGAGGCATATATCTCAAGCTCGGAATTTTTTGTCAGGGAAAGCTTTGATGTGTATTTCTTATAATCAGAACCGTTAAGGCTGTAGTAAATATCTGCTCCCTCTGTACCGCAGCTGAGGGTTATATTCTTACCTGTTTCTGCTGTATATGTGCCTGATTTAAGTGAGGCAGCGGGCGTTTTTACCGTCTCTGCCGCATAAGCGGTAAGCGAAAAGCCTGTATCATAAATTACAGGAGCAGGTCCTGTTCCTGTAATAAGCAGTGCTGATAACAGGGCTGCAATAATTCGTTTTCCTTTTTTCATAGATATGCTCCTTTCATATGATTTATCCTGATCCTTATAAAACAAACATTCAGCACATACAAAAAGCATATTGCATATTCTGTATGGCTGAACGTGTGTTTTTACAGTATTATCTTATCACAGAATGGCTGTGGATATAGAATTCCTCCTGACTGGGCTGCCATTTCT
The DNA here is from genome assembly GCA_017481565.1 of Oscillospiraceae bacterium. GTDB lineage: Bacteria > Bacillota > Clostridia > Oscillospirales > Ruminococcaceae > RGIG4694. The sequence goes on from JAFUOZ010000030.1 coordinate 27,921, forward strand.
TTTCCTTAGGCGGAAATTGCTTGTCAAACTCAGCTACAGCCTCGGTATCTGCGCAGGGTGCATCTGCATCATTGGGATAATAAAACCACTTTCTGCCGTCAAGCGCCCCTTCCTTAAGCTCCTTTACCAGAAGTGCCGCAGGATATACATCGCCTTCAAAGCATACATTATATCTTTTACAGCTTTTGTATCCTCTTGCAACATAATTGTCGGGATTACCGAAATTCACAACGGTATCATATCCCATTTCAACAGCAAGCTTAAAGGTATGCTCCAGCAGTGCTTTACCGTATCCCATGCGCTGATGATCGGGATGAATGCATAAGGGTCCCATTGAAACTATCTGCTTTTCATTGCCCTTTTCATCGGCAAGCATTGATTTCGTGTACATGACTACGCCGATTATCTCATTATCCTTTTCAATAACATACGAAAGTTCCGGGATATATGCTTCATGATCTCTCATCACATGGATAAAATAATGCTCATCACAGCCGGGAACGCTTAAATTCCAGAAGGCTTCTCTTGCCATATTTTCAACTGCACGATAGTCCTTCTTCTCTTCCTGACGGATAATATACTGATTTTTATTCATTTTTTAATTCCTCCTGAAAATTGTATTATACTCCATAAAAATACAGCTTTTCGGGAGACTTCGCTTCAAAAGTCTGTACGCTGATCTCCCGATCAGAATACAATCATCTTTTTATTGCGTTTATTCAAACAAACACTCTCCTTATTTCATTATTAAAGCAGTTTTCTGCTTTGAATGTATTATATCATTTTTTATATGATTTGTCAAGAATTTTATATAAATATACCAAATCACAAATAATACATATACATATAATCATTTTATCTTTTTGAAAAAAGTTTATATTTATACTTATTGACATATTTTATTAATTATAGTATAATATAAAATAGACGTAAATATATTCTATAAAATACAGATATCGGTAAGCAACTGTATATCTGTCAATTATATAAATGGCGGTATATTATGAGAAAAGTTTTTTTACTTTCACTTGTTTCCGCAATGATGATCGCTCTGCTTTCGATTATTGCGGTAAATTACAATTATAATATAAAGCTGTCAGAAAAAAATACTGTTCAGGACGCTAGGAATACTATCACTCAGCTGATAACACGTATCGAAAGCAACGAAAAGGAACAGAAAGCTCTTTATGACAGCCTTGCGGAGGATTATCTTATCAGATGTCATTCTCTGCAGTATATTATTGAAAACAATCCTGAAGTGATTGAAGATAATAACCAATTAGAGCATCTGCTTTCCGTTCTCAATGTTGATGAAATACATATCATTGGCGAAAACGGATTAATTACACACAGCACAAATTCCGAATACATAGGCTTTGATATGAATTCAAGTCCTCAGTCTGCGGAATTTGTTGAGCTTATGAACGTTCCCGACGGTGAGCTTGTTCAGGAAATGCAGCCTAACGGTGCGGAAAACAAGATATTCCAGTACATCGGTGTTGCAAGGCAGGACTGCAAAGGCGTTATCCAGATAGGACTTCGCCCCGACAGATATATCAGCGCTCAGAACCGTACAAGTCTTACCTATATTTTTGCACATACTCTTACCGATGCAGATAAGGAGATCTATGCTATAAACTGCATTGAAAAGCGTTATACCGCTCATTCCGATTCATCTCTCAACGGAGGCGTTATCGTAAACGGATATTCCACTCAGGGCGATTATCTGAAAAGATTTTCCGAGGGCGGATATTATGAATATCTTGACAATGAATATTTTACAGTGGCTCAGGAATATGACGGTATGATCTTAGGTGTTACATATACCGTCGAAAGCATGAGAAGCTATATGAATTCTATGTATATTGTCACTGTACTGTATTTTATTGCTGTGTTTGTGGTGATAATCATTGTTATCTCAGTGCTTCTGGATAAGCTTATCGTAAAGGGTATTCACAGGATCATCAGGGATATGAACATGATAACACAGGGTGATCTTGATAAAAATGTTTCGGTAAATACTCTTCCCGAATTTGAACAGCTAAGCAGCGGAATAAATTCAATGGTAGATGCGCTTACCGAAAACTATGAGCGTATGGCTATGATCATCGATTCAAATGAATCCATTATGGCGGCTTATGACTGCAACAGCAGGCTGGATACCTTCAATATCTTAGGTAATCTGCGTATGCTTTTTGATATTTCCAGTGAGGAATATTCTGCGATCACAGCTGACCGTGAGACTTTTCTTACCTATATCGGTCAGGTGAAAAATCACCCCTTTGAAGAGGACAGCGATATTTACAGCTCAGGCGGTAAATGGCTCAGGATCAAGGAAAGCTATACTGAAACAGGTCTTTTCGGTATCGTTACAGATGTTACCGATTATATTGAGGATAAGCGGCGTATCACAAACGAACGTGACAGAGACGCTCTTACGGGACTTTACAACCGCCGCTGCTTTGAACGCAAGGTAAACAAGCTGCTTGAAAAATCCTCTGAGGGTGTTTCTGCTATGCTTATGATAGACCTTGACAACTTCAAGAGCATCAATGACAGCTACGGTCATGCCTTCGGAGATGAATATCTTAAATTTACTGCCGAATGTATGCGCCGTTATGAAAGCAGTACTACTATAGTGGGTCGTCGTTCGGGTGATGAATTCTACATCTTCTTCAGCAGCTGCGAAAGCCGTGACGCTGTTTCCGAGGTTATTGTAAGTCTGTATGCTTATGCGGATCTTCACCCCATAACCGCTCCTGACGGAACGGAAATAAAGGTCGGATTTTCTTCCGGTGCCGTGTTCGCAAACGAGGAACATAATACCTATGAAGAACTTCTCAATTCTGCGGACGATCTGCTTTACAAGGTAAAGAACGGTCATAAGGGTACTTTTATGACTGAATAATGACTGAAACAGCCTGCCGTCTGTCGATAATGACAGGCGGCAGGCTGTTTTTCAGCAATATGAGAATTCTGAATCGTTATTTCTTTTCATTTTTCCTCTTCTTTGAAGTTTCTTCGGCAAGAGGATTTGAATCAAGGGCTGCTCTTACATTATCATTTGCAAGATGAGTATATATCTCGGTGGTAACGGTACTTGCATGGCCAAGCACCTCTTTAAGAACAAGTGTATCAACATTTCCGTACTGATACATAAGAGTTGCGGCGGTATGTCTCAGCTTATGGGTCGAAAGTCCCCTTTTGTCAAGATTACATGCCTTAAGGGCATTTTCAACTATCTGCTGTACACGTCTGTTACTGATACGCCGTCCCTGCTTGCTTATAAACAGTGCATCAGGCTCGCTGTCACACTGCGGACGTACTTCAAGATATTGTTCGATAACATCTCTGCACGCCTGATTTATATGTATAAGGCGCTCCTTATTGCCTTTTCCCAGAAGGCGCATGGTGTTCTCACGGAAATTAATATCCTGAACATTCAGTCCCACCAGCTCGGAAAGTCTCATTCCGCAGTTTACAAAAAGAGTGATGATACAATAATCCCTCAGATAATCATTTGAAGAATCCTCGGGGATATTCTCCAGAAGCGCCCTGCTTTCCTCCAGACCCAGATATTTCGGTACGCCTTTCTTTATAGAGGGTGCCTCCGCAAATTCGGTAGGATTATTTGCAGAATAATAGCCCTGTATCTTTCCGTTGCAGAGTGCTTTATAAAAGGTTTTCAGGGCGGATAGCTTTCTTGCTCTGGAACGGGGTGAATTCTGTTTATCAAGTGCAGCAAAGTCGATAAATTCATATATCGTACCTACTGTTACATCACGTACCGTTTCAAAGGGCAGATCCTTTATGGGTATCTCCTCAAAGGGTGTGGAATCGGGTATATCCTCGGTAGTCCACATAAGATAACGGAAAAATATCCTCAGATCGAAATAATATGAGGATATGGTACGCTCGGAGCGTGCCTTGATGTTTCTCAGATAGCTTATAAATCCCCTTAAATATGGGGGACATTCCTTATAATCTATGGCCATGCTGCCACTCCTTTTCTTTATATGTATATTCAGATTATAATACAGAAAAACGAAAATGTCAAATAAAAAGCAGACCTGCATCAGATACAGATCTGCTTTTATTACATTTCATTTCTGTTTTCAAGTGCCCTGAATAAAGTTACTTCATCTGCATATTCAAGTGTACCGCCTACAGGCAGACCAAAGGCAAGCCTTGTTACCTTTATACCCAGCGGCTTTAAAAGCCTTGATATATACATAGATGTTGCCTCGCCCTCAACCGTGGGATTGGCAGCCATGATGACCTCCTCGATCTCACCCTCCGCAACACGTGCAAGAAGCTCCTTGATACGAAGATCATCGGGAGTTATTCCGTCAACAGGCGAAATAAGTCCGTGAAGCACATGATAAACGCCCTTATATTCTCTTGTGCGCTCAAAAGCGGCGATATCCTTGGGAGATTCGACCACACAGACAACACTGCCGTCTCTGGTGCTGTCTGCACAGACAGGACAAAGCTCATTATCTGTGAAATTCATGCACACCTTGCAGGTATGGACCTTCTTATGAACATTCACAACTGCATCGGCAAGCTCCTGAGCCTCCTCACTGCTCATGGACATTACATAATATGCAAGTCTCTGAGCGGATTTCATACCTATTCCGGGAAGCTTGGCAAACTGCTCCGCCAGAAGCACAAGAGGAAGTGCTGTACCCTCAGCCATAAGCTCTTATCAGAAAAGTCCGGGGAAGGAAACTCCGCCTGTTACAGCGCCCATGCGTGATTCGGAGGTATCCTCGATCTGCTTTACGCACTCGTTGATAGCAGAGATAAGAAGATCCTGAAGCATTTCAACATCGTCCTTGTCTACGACCTCAGGCTTGATGTTAAGGCTCTGAACCTGCTTTCTGCCGTTCATTGTGATCTCAACAGCACCGCCGCCTGTTGTAGCTGTAAAGCTTTCGCTTTCGATCTGCTCCTGTACTGCTGTGATCTCAGCCTGCATCTTCTGTGCCTGCTTGATCATGCTGTTCATATTCTGAGCGCCGCCGCCCATACCCTGTGGTAATCTTGCTTTCATGGTGTAAAACTCCTTTATTTTTTATATATATTCAGCTGTTAAAGCTTATAAACTATTTTATTCCGTTTCAACGGGAATATTGCTTTCTGCCGCCTTCTGCATAAGCTGCGGAAGCTTATTTTCAGCCGCTCCCTGCTTTGCGCCCGTGCACTTGGCTCTTATGGAATAGTTTTTTCCCGTAACAGCCTTTATAGTCTCACGAAGCTTTTCGGCATTTTCCTTATTCCTCAACAGAGACAGGAAGAAGTTATTCTTTGTAACAATAAGCAGATAATTATTTGAAACATATCCGTAGGACTCACTGAGTGTACCCGATACCGACGGACACACCTGCGCAAACCTTTCAAGTATCTCAGGCCATTCGGGCATAAGTACAGCCGAATTCACATCCATCTTTGAGGTATCTGTAACAGCATCCATAGGAACATTTCCCGACTGTCTGACAGGCGGCTGTCTGCGTACAGGCTGCTGTGCAAAGCCCTGTGACTGCATGGTCTTTATCTGCTGCTCCAGCTCTGCTATTCTTGCGGTAAGCATTGCCGTATCCTCTGAGGGAAAGGAAACTGCTGCCGCTGCCTGCGGTGCGCTCTGTGCTTTCTGACCTGTGCATAAGGATATAAAGGTCATTTCAAGCTCGATACGCTTTGAGCTGCTTCTGCCAAGCCTTTCAACGCATTTTCCAAGCATATCCATAATATGAATAATATATGCGGGATCTGTATCGGCTGCGCATTTTTTAAGAATTTCAAGCTCAGCGGAAGTACACGCAATAAGCTTTTCGGCACCTGAAACGTTCTGTATCACCATAACATTTCTTATCTGCTCCAGAAGCTCCATTGCAAACTGCTGCATATCCTTTGAATTGCTGTGCAGTGCGGAAACTATTTCAAGTGCCTGAGACGCATTTTTCGAACATACGGCACATGTCATATCAAACAGATTGCCTCTGCCTGCAATTCCTGCCGCCTCGGAAACCGTATCAACGGTCACCTTATCGGAAAAGGCTATGCACTTATCCATTATGGAAAGTGCGTCTCTCATGCCGCCGTCGGCGATTTTTGCGATAAGTGCAGCTGCATCTTCATCAACTGAGACCTGTTCCTTTTCGGCAACAGACATTATCCTTGCGGCAATATCCTCGGTCCTGATACGTCTGAAATCAAACCTCTGACAGCGTGAAAGGATAGTATCAAGCACCTTATGTATCTCGGTAGTCGCAAGAATGAATTTAACGTGCGGAGGAGGTTCCTCAATAATTTTCAGAAGTGCGTTGAATGCGTCCCTGGACAGCATATGCACCTCGTCGATTATATAGACCCTGTATTTACAGCGTTCGGGAGAATAGCTTGCCGCTTCTCTCAATTCACGGGCATCGTTTACGCCGCCGTTTGAAGCAGCGTCTATCTCGATGATATCGGAAAGTCTGTCGTTATCCATATCCCGACAAAGCTCACATTCAAGACAGGGCTCGCCGTTTTTGGGATTTTCACATATAAGCGCCTTGGCAAGAATTCTTGCACAGGTGGTTTTACCTGTACCTCTGGAGCCTGTAAACAGGTACGCATGACCTGTTTTACCCGAAAGCAGCTGATTTTTCAGTGTATCGGTGATATGCTGCTGAGATATAACGTCCTCAAAGGATGACGGTCTGTATTTTCTGTATAGTGCCTGATACACACACATCAGTTCCTTTCACATCAATCAAGACTGCCCACTGCCTCAGCGTTTTCAGCGCCCCTTGAAACAGGCACGAAGCCGCAGACCTCATCATAGCAGCCATGGGTTTTTGCAATATTTATATAATATACGATAAAGCCTTCAAAATCAGCCATATTTGAAACTGCAACACGACGGAAATATTCAAGGCTTTTACTGACATCATTTTTTACCAGATATGCGGCGGCAATTCCGCCGTACGCTGAATGAATGTCCATTTTTTCATCTATACCCTGTCTGAAACAGCCGATAGCTTCGTCGGGAAGCTCTGCCTTAAGGTACATCATACCAAGGTCTGTATAAAGAAAGGGGTAATAAAGCTTATGATAATTCTTTTCAAAAAGCTTGTCATAAAATTCCTTTGCTTCATTTACGCTGCCTGCCGCAGCATATCCTCTTGCAGCTCCGAGCTCCGCATCGGGATGACGCATTCCGGAAGCAAGGGATTCAACAAAATACTTTGCACTGTTGGTGGGATATCCCATATTTCTGTAGCAGGTACCCGTAAAGAAAAACAAAACAGCCTTTTCCCTGTCGGAAAGCTGATAATCCTCAACGCCAAGAAGAGTATCGAGCGCAGCCGCATAATGCCTTTCACAAAGAAGTCTTACTCCCTTTCTGAACTGAAAGGAAGCACGGTCTAGGCCCCTGAAGGTATTTCCTATGACAGATGTATAATACCTTGCGTATCTGTCGGGAGATATCTCGGTATCAATAAGTGCCGCCGCAGCCGCAAGTATCACGGTCAGAGCATAGCAAAAAAGTACACGTTCGCTGTCTATACCGCCTGTATATCCTCCCAAAACATAAACAGCGCCCAGCAGCAGTACTGCGGGAGCAGTCTTTTGGAAGGAGCGCATAAACTCATGAAATCTATTCATTTCCGACAGCTCCGAGCCTCCTTAATGATCCGTCGTCTTAAAAACGGCGGCAAAAAAAATCCGATACATAGGTGTGCAGGCTTGCTGCGGCACACAAAACAGACCGCTTAATGCTGCTCGGTTCCCCGCCTGACATGGTTCACGGTGTTCTGTTGCACAGGGCCCGCACACCTATATATCGGATTCGCTATCCTTGTGATATTGTTATTATATCACACCCCTGACGGAATTGCAATAAGTAATCTTAAAAAAATTTATTTTTTTACAATCCATAAAAATTTCCACTGCATTTTTTATTCATCTTGCACATATAATATTTATGGATTTAGATGCTATGTAGAATATACACAACAGTAAACGCTTACGTTTTGTCTAAAGTTCCGAAAGTGACAAAAGAAAGAAAAAAATGCTTAAAAACACTTGTATTTTTTAGATGATAGAGTTATAATATTAGTATATTAGTGGAATTATTGCAGGTCAATTATTCCGCTTTCGGCAGATATTTATCTGCATCTGTTTGTCAAAGGGGTGTTGTTTATGAATAACGAACAGACTATGACTTTTTCTGTCTGCGAGGACAGAGAGGGCGAACTCAAGAAAAATCTTACGGTTATTTATGACGCTCTCCGTGAAAAAGGTTATAATCCAATCAATCAGATCGTAGGTTATATCCTTTCCGAGGATCCCACCTACATAACCACTCATAACAATGCAAGAAGCCTTATCCGTCACATCGACCGTGATGAGCTCCTTCAGGCACTTGTAAAATCTTATCTGGGTGCATGATCTGAATCAGTCTGCTGTGACATTTTACATGTCACTTTGTGATCGATATTTTTCTTGATCGGGGTATAATATTTCTGTGTCGGATATGACGATACAGAAACGAGGTACTCCTAATGATAAGAAAAAATAAATGCAGTGCGGTTCTGCTTTCCGCACTTACCGCTGCTTTTATTATCCCTTGTACCATATATGCCGATGAGCTTACCGCTGAGGATATTTCCTCGTTGAGCAGTACCTGCATAGGCTACGGTCAGGGAAGAAGCTGCAACGAAGATAATTGTCCATACGGTGCTGTTGATTTCAACAACAGCTATGGCAAGTATAATGCCCTTGCCGTTACGGACAACGATAAGCAGATATGTCTGAGCTTTGATCAGGGTTACGAAAATGGTTTCACCGATGATATTCTTGATACCTTGAAGGAAAAGAATGTAAAGGCTGTATTCTTTCTTACGGGAGACTATGCCATGCGTGAACAGGAACTCGTAAACAGAATGATAAGCGAAGGGCATACAATAGGCAATCACGGTATGAAGCATGCGTCTCTCCCTTCTCTTTCCTATGATGATGCTGTGGAGGAGATCTCCTCTCTTCATGATTATGTCAAAGAGACTTACGGATATGAGATGACTCTTTTCAGACCTCCCTGCGGTGAATATTCCGAGCAGGCTTTAGCGGTTGCCGATCATCTGGGATACAAAACAATGCTATGGAGCTTTGCATACTGTGATTGGGACGTAAATAACCAGCCTGACAGGACAGAGGCTCTTGAAAGGACTACAGATGCTGCTCACAGCGGTGCTGTATATCTGCTTCACAGCGTATCGGAAACCAACTGTTATATCCTGCCTGAATTGATAGATAATCTCAGGGCTGAGGGATATGAGCTTTCGGTTCCTGTTTTGTAATTTAAATTTGTCAATATCATGATTTCCGTTTTGTTGAAATTGTGATTTCTAAGCTTTGCTGATGCAGACAGCGAAGCCTTTAAAGCACGGCTGCCGTGCCTCCTTGTTTCATTTTATTTTGCGGACTGACACTAATCAGTCCGCACTTTTTTTGCATTTTTACATATTTACTTATATCTGCGCAAGGCTTTTTCACCCGGATAAAATTCAAGCACTGTGGTACAGCCTAACTTTGCATACCAATTTTCCAAATGGGTATAATGGATAAACGCCCTGTGACAGCCTTGCGATTTAAGCTCATTCATAGCCTCCGCTACCATACGCAGACCTATCCCCCGACGACGAAATTCGGGAAGCGTACCTACACAGCCTACACTTCCTATCTTATTTGATCTGCGTGAAATGATACATTCCTCATCATATCCGATAATACAGAAGGAAGCGAGCTTTCCGTCGGAATAACCGCAGAATACATTATCCGTATGTGTAAAATACTGTACCCATTCCTCATCCACAGTCCCCACTGCCGATTTCAGTTCGGATAACCTGCCGTTGTAAAAACCAAAGCTTATCTCAGGGGGAAGTGTATTTTCCGAAAGACGGAAGCTTTTCAGCACACGCTCCATTTCTACAAACCGTGAGGATATTTTATATCCCCTTTTCTCGAAAAATGCACGGCTGTCCCCTGCCGCTCCGAAAAGAAATTCTCCGCCTAAAATTGCTTTGTCATATCCGCAGGAAAGGATATGTTCCTCACATTGCTTTAAAAGGCGGCTGCCTATGCCCTGTCTGCGATACTGAGGATATACGCCTATAAATAATATCCTGTTGTCATTTACATACGCCACTCCCTCGGGTACACCGAACGCCGCTGAGGGTGCGGATAGATTATTAAACGCCTTTTTCGTAAGCTTAAGCTGAGGAAAGCTCAGACTGAATATTTCATAATCATTCATAAAAACACCTCCGAAAACATTTACGTTTGATAACATTTTAACATATATATGTCCTCTTGTCAAATAATTTTCAAAAAAGCCGTATTAATATGTACAAAATGCTTTTTTTTCGCAATTTTAAAAATAATTTCAATTACCCTCTTTTTTTTTCGGCGGTTTTGTAGTATAATAGATAAGATGAAGCTATATGGATATGCATCGATTTAATACATCAAAGCATATTCCATAAAATAAAATTCTCAGGAGGAACAGTATGGCAAAGAGAACCGATATCAATAAAATACTTATTATAGGCTCAGGTCCTATTATTATCGGACAGGCCTGCGAATTTGACTATTCAGGCACACAGGCATGCAAGGCGCTCCGTAAGCTGGGTTATGAGATCGTTCTGGTCAATTCAAACCCCGCAACAATCATGACAGACCCCGAAACTGCTGACGTTACTTATATAGAACCGCTCAACGTTACAAGACTTGAGCAGATCATCGCAAAGGAACGCCCTGACGCTATCCTCCCTAACTTAGGCGGACAGTCAGGTCTTAATCTGTGCTCCGAGCTTGCCGAAAAGGGCATACTTGAAAAATATAATGTTCAGGTCATCGGTGTTCAGATAGACGCTATCGAGCGCGGTGAGGACCGTATCGAATTCAAGAAATCAATGGACGCTATCGGCATTGAAATGGCAAGAAGCGATGTTGCCTACAGCGTTGACGAGGCTCTCGCTATTGCTGACAAGCTGGGTTATTCCGTTGTACTCCGTCCTGCTTATACAATGGGCGGTGCAGGCGGCGGTCTTGTATATAATAAGGAAGAGCTTAAGACTGTCTGCGCAAGAGGTCTGCAGGCGAGCCTTGTGGGACAGGTACTTGTTGAAGAATCCATTCTCGGCTGGGAAGAGCTTGAGCTTGAGATCGTACGTGATGCCGAAAACAACATGATAACTGTCTGCTTCATTGAAAACATCGATCCTATCGGCGTTCATACAGGTGATTCCTTCTGTTCCGCGCCTATGCTGACCATTTCAAAGGATTGTCAGAAGAGACTTCAGGAGCAGGCATACAAGATAGTTGAATCAATTCAGGTAGTAGGCGGTACAAATGTACAGTTTGCACACGATCCTGTTTCCGACCGTATCGTTGTTATCGAGATCAATCCCCGTACATCACGTTCATCCGCACTTGCTTCAAAGGCTACAGGCTTTCCTATCGCACTTGTATCAGCTATGCTTGCGTGCGGTCTTACTCTTAAGGATATCCCCTGCGGAAAGTACGGCACACTGGATAAATATGTTCCCGACGGAGATTATATCGTTATCAAGTTTGCACGCTGGGCATTTGAAAAGTTCAAGGGCGTTGAGGATAAGCTGGGCACACAGATGCGTGCGGTAGGCGAGGTAATGAGCATAGGCAAGACCTACAAGGAGGCCTTTCAGAAGGCTATCCGCAGTCTTGAAACAGGCCGCTACGGCTTAGGCTATGCAAAGGACTTCAATTCAAAGACAAAGGAACAGCTTCTTCAGATGCTTATCCTTGCCTCAAGCGAGCGTCATTTCATTATGTATGAGGCACTCCGCAAGGGCGCAACTGTTGAAGAGATCCACAATATAACCAAGGTAAAGGCTTACTTTATCGAGCAGATGAAGGAGCTTGTTGAGGAGGAAGAGATCCTTTCTCAGTCAAAGGGCAGTCTCCCCGCCGATGACAAGCTTATCTGTGCAAAGAAAAACGGTTTCTCCGACAAGTATCTCAGCAAGATACTTGATATTCCCGAAGAGGATATCAGAAACCGCCGCATTGAGCTGGGCGTTGAAGAGGCATGGGAGGGCGTTCACGTAAGCGGTACAGAAAACAGTGCTTACTACTACTCCACATACAATGCACCTGATAAGAATCCTATAAATACAGACAAGCAAAAGATCATGATCTTAGGCGGCGGTCCAAACAGAATCGGACAGGGTATTGAATTTGACTACTGCTGTGTTCATGCCGCACTTGCTCTTAAGAAGCTGGGCTTTGAAACTATCATCGTAAACTGCAACCCCGAAACAGTATCTACCGACTATGATACCTCGGATAAGCTTTATTTTGAGCCTCTTACACTTGAAGATGTACTCAGCATCTATAACAAGGAAAAGCCTCTGGGCGTTATCGCACAGTTCGGCGGACAGACTCCTCTTAATCTTTCCTCTGAGCTTGAAAAGAACGGCGTAAAGATCCTCGGTACACCTCCCTCGGTTATTGATCTTGCAGAGGACAGAGACCTGTTCCGTGAGATGATGGAAAAGCTTGAAATTCCTATGCCCGAATCGGGAATGGCTACTACAGTTGAGGAAGCGCTTTCTATCGCTGCAGAGATCGGATATCCTGTAATGGTACGTCCTTCGTACGTTCTCGGCGGAAGAGGAATGGAAGTCGTATATGACGATGAAAGCATGAGAGGATATATGGCTGCAGCAGTTGATGTTACTCCTGACAGACCTATCCTTATCGACCGTTTCCTTAATCATGCCCTTGAATGTGAGGCTGACGCTATCAGTGACGGTGAGCATGCATTTGTTCCCGCTGTTATGGAGCATATCGAGCTTGCAGGCGTTCACTCCGGTGACTCAGCTTGTATTATCCCCTCTGTTCATATCAGCGAGGAAAATGTCAAGACTATAAAGGAATATACAAGAAAAATTGCTGAGGAAATGCACGTAAGAGGTCTTATGAATATGCAGTATGCCATTGAAAACGGCAAGGTTTATGTTCTTGAAGCAAATCCCCGTGCATCGCGTACAGTTCCTCTGGTTTCAAAGGTATGCAATATCAGAATGGTTCCTCTTGCAACTGATATCATCACATCTGAAATAACAGGCAGACCTTCTCCCGTAGCGGCTCTTAAGGAGCAGGATATCCCCTACTACGGCGTTAAGGAGGCTGTATTCCCCTTCAATATGTTCCCTGAGGTTGACCCTGTTTTAGGACCTGAAATGCGTTCCACAGGTGAAGTTCTCGGTCTTTCTCCCTACTACGGAGAAGCCTTCTACAAGGCTCAGGAGGCTTCACAGTCAACACTTCCTTTAGGCGGTACTGTTCTTATCTCCGTAAACAACAAGGATAAGGCTGACGCTGTAAAGGTTGCACGTTATCTCTCAGAGGACGGCTTCAAGATACTTGCAACAGGTAACACCTACGAAACTATCAAGGAAGCAGGCATTGAAACTGAAAAGATCCTTAAGCTTTCAGAAGGCAGACCCAATATCCTTGACGCTATCACAAACGGTCAGATTGATCTTATCATCAACTCACCTGCCGGCAAGGACAGCGTAAGTGATGACAGCTATCTCCGTAAGGCTGCTATCAAGAGCAAGATCCCATATATGACAACTGTTGCGGCTGCAAGAGCAACTGCAAGAGGTATCCGTTATGTTAAGAATAACGGACAGGGTGAGATCAAGTCTCTCCAGCAGCTCCACAGTGAGATCAAGGATAAGTAATAAATCTTAATAAAACAGAGCAGGACGGCACGAAAATGCCGTCCTGTTTTTTATTTATCCAGCAGCTCAAGAACCTTATTTTCTCTCAGCAGCATTACTTTATTCTCTTCAATACTCACCTTATTTGCTGCTATTGCTTCATGAGGATATACATATCTGAGGGAAAATTCCGCATCTGATTCATAATCATCAAGAAACTGTTCCGAAACTTTTTCTTCTGTATCACAGGTGTAATAAAAGGACTCCTGTTCAAAAACATGATCTTCAAACAGATCGGATTTTTTCAGTACAGTAACAAGTCCGTATTCCCTTACTGTTTCAGGCTTTACCTTAAGACCTGTTTCCTCAGCGACCTCACGGATAAGTGCAGAGATATGATCCTCACCTTCTTCGATACCTCCGCCGGGGAATTTGTAATATTTATATTTGCAGCTGTACACCATGGCAAGCTTACCATCTTTTCGTATAACAGCACGGACAGAGGGTCTTTTTGAATGTGGATGGTTTTTATTATAGTCCTGAAAATCTATTACAAGCAGTTGTTTCATTCTATCACCTCAAAAAAAGCCGCAGAACTGCATATGCAATTCTGCGGCTTCATAATTATTACTTAGTCAGCTTTACACAAATCAGCCGAGAACTACTGTGATCTCGTTTTCATCAGCAAGCTTATCAGCAGGGATAAAGTTACCCTCAAGCTTTGTACCATTGAGAGTGATCTCCTTAACGCCGCTTTCAACGCCGTTGGGGTTCTCAAATGTCATATTGAGCTTCTTGCCTCTGAACTGCTTTGTAACAGTATAGCTCTTCCAATCGGAAGGAACAGCAGGATCAACTACAAGACCCTCTGCATTGGGACGCATACCGAGGATACCCTCAACACAGCCTACCATTACAGTAGAACCTGTACCTGTGAGCCAGTGTACGTGTGAACGTCCCTCGAAGGGTGAACGTGTGGACTCAGTGAACTGACCGTGTACGTAAGGCTCCATGATTCTGATCTCAGCCTTATCGTTCATGGAAGCGGGAGCAGACTCGCAGAAGTACTCAAATGCACGGTTACCGTGACCGAGAAGAGACTCGGCAAGGATAGCCCAACCCTGTGTCTGTGAGAAGATACCGCCGTTTTCCTTTGTATCGGGGTTGAAGATGTGCATGAGCGCACCGTCGAAATAGCTCTTTACATAAGGAGGCTCCATGATCTTTACGCCGTAAGGAGTATTGAGTATCTCGTGAACCTTGTCCATTGCAGTATTGCCCTGTTCAGCAGTAGCAAAGCCTGAAATAACAGCCCAGCTCTGAGGATTGAGCCACATACTTGCTTCTGCGTCGTTCTTAGCGCCTACCTTTACGCCGTCCTCTCTGATACCTCTGATAAATCTGTCCTCATCCCAGCAAGCAGCGAGAGACTCGCCAAGCTTAGCCTGAACCTCATCCAGATATTTTACATAATCTGTATCATTCTTTTCTGCAGCATAGCCCTTAAGAATGCTCATTGCATAGTAAAGCTGGAATGCAACGAATGTAGATTCGCCCTTCTTGCCCATTCTGAGACAGTCATTCCAGTCAGCGTGGAGACCTGCAGGCATATTGTTTGCGCCGAGTCTTTCCATTGAGAACTGAATTGCTCTCTTAAGGTGATCGTAAACAGTACCCTCGCCGCCGTTTGCATAAACGATGACTTCATCGAGGAATGCCTTGTTTCCGCTTTCACCGATATACTTTACGATAGTGGGGAACAGCCAGAGAGCGTCATCTGCACGGTATGAGGGGTGACCTGTTTCCTGTGCATAAACAGACTTCTCGTTGTTCTCATCGGGAGTTGTTTCGTGACCTGCGTTATGGTTGAACTTAACCAGAGGCAGACCGCCGCCGTTGTCAACCTGTGCAGAAAGCATGAATCTGATCTTATCGCAAGCAAGCTCGGGATCAAGGTGGATAATACCCTGGATATCCTGAACTGTATCACGATAACCGTAGCCGTTTCTCAGACCGCAGTAGATGAAGGAAGCAGCTCTTGACCAGATAAATGTAATGAAGCACTGATAAGCGTTCCATACGTTTACCATGTTGTTGAACTCAGCGGAAGGAGTGCTTACCTGGAAATTATTCAACTTGGAATGCCAGTAATCCTTAAGCTCCTTGATCTCTGCGTCAACCTTGCCTGCCTGCTCGTATTCACGGAGGATCTTTGTTGCCTCGTCATTGTCTCTCTGACCTACAACATAGATGATCTCGATAGAGCCGCCTGCGCCAAGCTCAATAGCAGACTGGAGAGCACCGCATGAATTGCCGTTGTAGTTGAGGATATTATCGCAGCGGCCGCTTTCAACAGCAATAGGATTGCCGTATGTACGGTAAGGTCCGATAAAATTATCGAGAGAGCCGTTATAGCCGCATACATCAGCACCTACAACACCGAAGAAACGCTCACGGTGGTTGGAGCCTGTCTGATCCTTGCCGCTGTTTTCGTTGATGTGCTGGAGGATCTTGTTCTCTTCAAAGGATGTTCTTGTGATGAACTGTGTATACTGAAGATTTACCTGATCCTGCTCGTAATTGTTTTCGGAGGTGAACTCACAGAAGCCGTAAACTGAAAGCTTTCTGCTCTTGGAGGACATATTTGTGATCCTTGCTCTCCATACCTCGTAGGTCTTGTTGAGGGGAACATAATATGTAACCTCGGAGCGAACCTCTGCATATTCAGCGGAGATAACTGTATAGGCAGTACCGTGACGGCAGGTGCTCTTATACTGATCGAGAGGCTTGCCTACAGGCTGCCATGAAGCAGACCAGTAATCTGCTGTATCGTTATCTCTGATGTAGATGTATCTGCCGGGGAGACCAACATTGGAGTTGAAGCGGTAACGGAGGATTCTTCCGTTTGCACCTGACTTTACAAAGCTGTAGCCTCCTGCATTATTTGAAATGATTGCGCCGTATTCGGGTGAGCCAAGGTAGTTAGCCCAGGGTGCAGGGGTATTGGGCTTATCGATCACATATTCCTTGCGCTCAAGGTCAAAATGTCCGTAATTCATTGGTAATGACACTCCTTTTCAAGATTTGATAAAAATCATCATATATGCAGAATAACAATATCCGAAAAATAATATCCGTTATATCTGCATACATATATCGGTTATATTGTAGCATTTTTTCATTATTTTTTCAAGTACTTTTATAAAAATTCACAAATTATTTTACTATTTCCGTTAAGGCGCATAAACAGGATATATTAATCGTTTAAGATACCCGACAGGAATTACGCCTGAAAGGATCTGTTTGAAAAAAGTCCGAAAAAACGGAGATATACCATATCATAAACTACATGATATTTAAGGAACCGCTGATTAAATCGTTTCAAGACCCACTCAGTCAATTTTGCCGCTGCGGCAAAGGCATTTTCGTGGGTCTGAAACGATGCCTACGGCTTTAATCAGCACTTCCTTAATGTTATTCCGCACACAAAAAAGCAAACAATTTCTTCACAAAGCTGTCACATACCATTGTGCAAAACGCTGAAAATAATTTAAATGTCATAATACTACTTGATTTTTCCGAAAAACTTGGTAAAATATAATTAGCACTCACAAAGAAAGAGTGCTAAAAAGTAAAAATGCTTTATCTGCCAATGTCAGATGACAAACGGCACATTATAAGGAAGGAGTTTTATTATCATGACTATTAAACCGCTTTCAGACAGAGTTGTTATCAAGATGGTTGAGGCTGAGGAGACTACCAAGAGCGGTATCATTCTCACAGGCAATGCAAAGGAAAAGCCACAGATCGCTGAGATCGTTGAGGTTGGCCCCGGCGGTATGGTTGACGGAAACGAAGTTACCATGACTGTCAAGGTCGGTCAGAAGGTACTTACTTCAAAGTACTGCGGTACTGAAGTCAAGATCGACGGACAGGAATATACTATCGTTCGTCAGTCCGATATCCTGGCAATAGTTGAATAATTAATACATCGGAGGTAATTTAATCATGGCAAAGAATATCATTTACGGCGAGGACGCAAGAAAGTCACTTCAGGCAGGTATCGACAAGCTCGCCGATACAGTAAAGATCACTCTCGGACCCAAGGGCAGAAATGTTGTTCTTGACAAGAAGTTCGGCGCTCCCCTCATCACAAACGACGGTGTTACCATCGCTAAGGAGATCGAGCTTGAGGACGCTTTCGAGAACATGGGCGCACAGCTTGTAAAGGAAGTTGCTACAAAGACAAACGATGCAGCAGGCGACGGTACAACAACTGCTACTCTTCTTGCACAGGCTCTTATCAGAGAGGGTATGAAGAACATCGCAGCAGGCGCTAACCCCATGATCGTAAAGAAGGGTATGGCTAAGGCTGTTGAAGCTGCTGTTGAGGCTATCAAGTCCAATTCCAAGGACGTTGACGGTTCTGCCGATATCGAAAGAGTTGCAACTGTTTCCTCCGCTGATGAAATGGTGGGCAAGCTTATCGCAGAGGCTATGGAAAAGGTTACTGCTGACGGTGTTATCACTATCGAAGAATCCAAGACTGCCGAGACATATTCCGAGGTAGTTGAGGGTATGCAGTTTGACAGAGGATATATCACTCCCTACATGGTTACCGATACAGATAAGATGGTAGCTAACATTGATGATGCTTACATTCTTATCACAGACAAGAAGATCTCAAACATTCAGGAGATCCTTCCCCTTCTCGAGCAGATCGTTCAGAGCGGCAAGAAGCTGGTTATCGTTGCTGAGGACGTTGAGGGCGAGGCACTTTCCACACTTATCGTAAACAAGCTGAGAGGCACATTCACTTGTGTTGCCGTAAAGGCTCCCGGCTTCGGCGACAGAAGAAAGGAAATGCTCCAGGATATCGCTATCCTTACAGGCGGTCAGGTGATCTCAGAAGAGGTTGGTCTGGATCTTAAGGATACAGAGATCTCACAGCTGGGCCGTGCGCGTCAGGTTTCCATCACAAAGGAAAACACAACTATCGTTGACGGCGCAGGCAGCAAGGACGAGATCAAGAACAGGATCGCTCAGATCAGAACTCAGATCGAGGCTTCCACTTCCGAATTTGACAAGGAAAAGCTTCAGGAAAGACTTGCAAAGCTTTCAGGCGGTGTAGCTGTTATCAGAGTAGGTGCTGCTACAGAGATCGAAATGAAGGAAAAGAAGCTCCGCATCGAGGACGCTCTTGCAGCTACAAAGGCAGCTGTTGCAGAGGGTATCGTTGCAGGCGGCGGTACAGCTCTTATCAACGCTATGCCCGCAGTTGCAAAGCTTACACAGACTCTCTCAGGCGATGAAAAGACAGGTGCTTCTATCGTATGGAAGGCACTTGAAGAGCCTGTTCGTCAGATCGCAAAGAATGCAGGTCTTGAAGGCTCTGTTATCATCGACAAGATCGTTCGTTCACGTAAGGTCGGCTACGGCTTTGACGCATACAACGAGGAATATGTTGATATGATCACAGCAGGTATCGTTGACCCCACAAGAGTTACAAGAAGCGCTCTCCAGAATGCTGCTTCCGTTGCTGCAATGGTTCTCACAACAGAATCTCTCGTTGCTGATATCAAGGAAGAAAATCCTGCTCCTGCAATGCCTGCAGGCGGCATGGGCGGCATGTATTAATAAATAACAGCACGTATCACAATATCCCTCAGCTCGCTGCATTAGCTGCAGCGAGCTGTTTTTTTGTGCATTTTTAACAAAAATACGCTTTTCCATTGATTTTCAAGGTCAATAGAATTTATACCCAACAATATATAAAATTTATGGCATTATTTTGGATATACTGCTGAATATAATTTTATCAAAACACTATATATTGACAAAATCCAAAAACGTGATACAATATATAGTGTGAGATGTAAATTCGACACCACTATATATAGATAAAATACATAGAAAAATATAAAAAAGCATAAACCGTGGGTTATGTGACTGAGCCTGTATATTTTATTCTAAAATCAAGACGGATAAAAAATATACAGGTACTTTTATGATGATATACATATAAAAAATCACATAGCTTATTTCTGTATTTATATACCTATTTACTCATGTGAAAGGAAGATCTAAAGATGACGATTATCAAACGCAGCGGTTCGGAGGAAACCTTTGATATCAGAAAAATACATAACGCTGTAGCCAAGGCCAATAACAGTGTAAAGGAAATGGAACGTCTCAGCGAGGAGCAGATAACCGATATCTGTTCCAATGTTGAAAAAATATGCTCCGATATGGGCCGTGCCGCAGGGGTTGAAGAAATTCAGGATATGGTCGAAATGCAGATCATGAAGCATGACGCATATCCCGTTGCAAAGAATTATATCACCTACCGCTATCAGAGAGCACTGGTAAGAAAATCCAATTCTACTGATGAGCAGATACTCAGCCTTCTGGAATGCAACAACGAGGAGATCAAGCAGGAAAATTCCAACAAGAACCCCACTGTCAACAGTGTTCAGCGTGACTATATGGCAGGCGAGGTCAGCAAGGATATCACAAAGCGTCTCCTTCTTCCTCAGCAGGTTGTAGAGGCTCATGAGCAGGGAATAATCCATTTCCATGACGCTGATTATTTTGCTCAGCACATGCACAACTGCTGTCTGGTAAATCTGGAGGATATGCTCCAGAACGGCACTGTTATCAGCGAAACAATGATAGATAAGCCAAAGAGCTTCTCCACAGCCTGCAATATCGCAACTCAGATAATCGCACAGATCGCTTCCTCACAGTACGGCGGACAGAGTATCTCTCTTGCGCATCTTGCACCCTTTGTTCAGGTGAGCCGTGAGAAATTCCGCAAGGAAGTAAAGGCTGAGTTTGAGGCGGCGGGAATAAACTGCACCGTTGACGAGATCAACCGTATCGCAGAAATGCGCGTTATGGAAGAGATCAAGAGAGGTGTTCAGACTATTCAGTATCAGGTCATCACTCTTATGACCACAAACGGACAGGCTCCCTTTGTTACTGTGTTCATGTATCTTGATGAAGTTCCCGAGGGGCAGACAAGAGATGACCTGGCGGTAATTATCGAAGAGGTGCTCAATCAGCGCATACTGGGCGTAAAGAACGAAAAGGGCGTTTATATCACACCTGCATTCCCCAAGCTTATATATGTTCTGGAAGAGGACAATATCAGAGAGGGCAGCCGTTACTGGAATCTGACAAAGCTTGCGGCAAAGTGTACCGCCAAAAGAATGGTACCCGACTATATATCAGAAAAGGTTATGCATCAGCTTAAGGAAGGCAACTGCTATACCTGCATGGGCTGCCGCTCATTCCTTACGGTATATAAGGACGAAAACGAAAAATACAAGTTCTACGGAAGATTCAATCAGGGTGTTGTTACTATCAATCTTGTTGACGCTGCCTGCTCCTCCGAGGGCGACAGGGAGCGTTTCTGGAATATCCTTGATGAGCGTCTGGAGCTTTGCAGAAAGGCTCTTATGTGCCGTCACAACAGATTGAAGGGTACTCTTTCAGATGCAGCACCTATACTGTGGCAGTACGGTGCGCTGGCTCGTCTTAAGAAGGGTGAGCCTATCACAAAGCTGCTTTACGGCGGATATTCAACGATCTCTCTCGGCTATGCGGGACTTTGTGAATGTACCAGATATATGACAGGCAAATCTCATACAGACCCTGAGGCAACTCCCTTTGCACTTGAGGTCATGCAGAGACTTAATGACGCTTGCGCTAAGTGGCGTGCGGAAACTACCATTGATTTCAGCCTTTACGGTACTCCTCTTGAATCCACTACATATAAATTTGCAAAGTGCTTACAGAAGCGTTTCGGTATCATCGAGGGCGTTACCGACAAGAATTATATTACAAACAGCTATCATGTTCATGTTACAGAGGATATCAATGCCTTTGAAAAGCTTAAGTTTGAGTCACAGTTTCAGAAGCTTTCTCCCGGAGGTGCTATCAGCTATGTTGAAGTACCCAATATGCAGCAGAACATTGACGCTGTGCTTACTGTGATGCAGTATATCTATGAGAATATCATGTATGCAGAGCTTAATACAAAAAGTGATTTCTGTCAGGTATGCGGCTATGACGGTGAAATATCCATCGTATCCGACGAGGACGGAAAGCTTGTATGGGAGTGTCCTAACTGCCAAAACCGCAATCAGGATAAGATGAATGTTGCAAGGCGTACCTGCGGATATATCGGCACTCAGTTCTGGAATCAGGGAAGAACTCAGGAAATAAAGGAAAGAGTACTTCATCTATAATCGGAAAAAGGAGGTCTGTTCATGAATTACGGCGAGATAAAAAACTGCGATATTTCCAATGGTCCCGGTGTAAGAGTTTCCTTATTTGTCAGCGGCTGTACACATCACTGTGAGGGCTGTTTCAATCCTATGACATGGGATTTTGAATATGGCGAGCCCTTTGACGAAAATGCCGAGCAGCAGCTTATGGATATGCTTGCTCCCGATTACATAAACGGGTTCTCCCTTTTAGGCGGCGAGCCATTGGAGCATGAAAATCAGAAACGGCTGCTCCCCCTTTTAAGACGTGTAAAGGAAGTATATCCGAATAAGAGTATATGGTGCTACACAGGCTATACCTTTGAGACGGATATTCTCGGTAAGATGTTCAGAGAATATGAAGAGACCGAGGAGCTTATGTCATACATAGACATTCTTGTTGACGGTGAATTTATTTTAGAGCAGAAAAATATTTCTCTCCGTTTCAGAGGTTCTGAAAATCAGAGGATAATTGATGTTAAAAAGTCACTCAGAAATGGTTTTACTGTTTTATGGAGCAGGCTTGACTGATAAAAATATTATTATTTCCGATCCCGATATAAGTGCGGGATCGGATTTTTTTGCTGTTGACTTTTTATGAAAATTTTGTTATAATTATTACAGATTTTGACTTTGAAGAATTTTTTATTCTGACAAGCAATAAGAGTCCGTCATACCCTAACGCAGCTGTAAATGGTGTTTTTCTGCCGTATAAACGTAATGAATATGTGACAACTGAATCCATGCATACGGGTAATCATTTGAGGAGTTACTATAATATTATTGAAAATCGGTTTAGCAAAATCGATGAGAAAATCAATGATGAAAACTTATCATATAGTGAAGCAAGGACCTGTATTAGCAAAGAACTACAGGATATCCGAACAGCTATTATGAATGGAGAAATAATAACTAATAATTCAAAGAAATAAGGAGTATTTATGAAAATATACAAACTACTTACGCAGAATAATGGGAAAATCTGCATTTATTCTGACAATAACGAGTTGAATTGTTTAGAACTTTGGAGACAATACAGACCCTATATGGATAATGACAAGCTTATTGAAGAATGGGAGGCTGTGCATATATATACAGATAGTCCTATTAACAAAAGAAAAAAATATACAATGTTATGCATCATAATGTCATGTATTATATTGTTGATGAATCAAGCAAACAAATCATTGAAAAAGAATTTTCGGATTGTATCCAATTTTTAGATGTAATCAACGATGATGACCCATTAACTAACTATTATTTATTATATCCGTATAAAAGCATTGAAGGATTGGATATTGATAAATCTAAGTGCAGTTTCAGAAAAGGAGAAACCGCATACTCAGATGTTTATAAATTTGTTTTTAAAAAGAATATTGAATACTGTCCGATTTTTAAGATGAGGTGCGGAAATACTGTTTATAAGCTTATGGTAATGGCAACCGACAAATTTAAAAACTTCATAGAATCAAATAATATTACAGGTTTTGATTTTGAGGAAGTCTTTGATTTTGATGAGGCTTTTTCATCTGAAACCGAAAAAACGACCGATAACATAACAGAACAAAAATGTACAGTCAATAATAACCGCAATTCAAATAAAGCATATAATATTCCGATAGAATACTCAGACGGAAATCAAAATAACAGGAGGAATATCATGAAGATATATAGATTACATACAGAAGAAAATGGAATCTGGTGTTTATATTCGGAAAGCAATAAGTTTAATTGCTTAGATTTTCTGGACCATTATTCATCAGATATGGACGAAGACAAACGATTTGATAATTGCGAACCATTATATTTTTATATGAACAGTCCCATAAATAAAAGACAAAAAGAATACAATATTATGTATTATAATTTAATGTTTTTAATCGTTGATAAATCAACAAAGGTTGCATTGGAGTACAATTTTTCTGATAGTATTCAATTTATCGAAACGATCAACGAGGACGACTCGTCAAAAGAGTATTATTTTCTCAATCCATTCAGAAGTATAGACGGATTAGATTTAAATAAATCAGAATACAGCTGTATGCCAAAATCGAGAATACCTAGTATGATTAAAAAATACGTTTTCAAAAAAGATGTCAGCTATTATCCCATATTCAAATTGAATTATGGGGGCGCAGTCTATAGCACGAAAATGTTCGCAACCGACGAATTTAAAGACTTCATAGAATCAAACGGAATCACAGGGCTTGTGTTTGAGGAAGTCTTTGATTTTGACAAGGCTTTTTCATCTGAAACCGAAAAAACAACCGATAACATAACAGAACAAAAATGTACAGTCAATAATAACCGCAATTCAAATAAAGCATATAATATTCCGATAAAATACTCAGACGGAAAATATCTGCTGAGCAAAATAAAAAATGATCAGGGCGAAAACTTCATTATGGAACTTGATAATTGCGGTATGCTTACGAACAACAAGAATAATTATATTGTATATGACCTGAATGTTGAGGATATACCTCAAAACACAGAGATTA
>JAFUOZ010000031.1 GCA_017481565.1 Oscillospiraceae bacterium
CGATAACATAAGCGGAGTTTACAATAGTCCTTTTTATACGGTCGGTCCTGCCTGCACCAAAGCTCTGGGCGGTCATTATTCCTGCACCTGTGCCGAGTCCTAAGCAAAGAGTATAGAAAAAATAGGTTATTGAGCCTGTTGCACCTACTGCGGCAAGTGCATCCGCTCCAAGATATTTTCCCACTATTACAGAGTCTACAAGGTTATAGACCTGCTGGA
Source organism: Oscillospiraceae bacterium (assembly GCA_017481565.1). Taxonomy (GTDB): domain Bacteria; phylum Bacillota; class Clostridia; order Oscillospirales; family Ruminococcaceae; genus RGIG4694. The sequence goes on from JAFUOZ010000031.1 coordinate 220, forward strand.
AAAGATTGCCCGCAAGCATGGGAAGCGTGAAAAGCACTATGCCCATAAGCTCGATTCCTTCGGTAAGGGAACGTTTTTTTATTGTATTTTCCATTTATCATTCTCCTTTTTTCGTACTATTGAATTTTACTTTATCGGCGAAAGCTTTTCAATATATATTTCTTTATTTTTTATTGGAAAAATTGTAAAGGAACAAGATAAAAATCTTGCTTTGCAGGGCGGTTTCCTATTGACATACTTTTTAAAATGTAGTATAATAATTTTATATATTATGATGTTATAACTGTGTCCATGTGATGTTTTTTCATGCAATATATGGTATACAGTAAATATATGTCGGTTTTTCCGACACGGAGGCGTATATTATGAACAAAAAAATATATATCCGAATGACTGCCGCTGTGCTTTCTGCTGTTATGGTCATGTCTCTTTCCGCTTGTTCGGAAAAGGAAAAGGAAACTGTTACCAATGACGCACAGTCCGTTGATGATGCACCTGTTGTTACTGTTTCAAGTACTGTGCTGAAGCCTAAGTCTAAGCAGGATTATATTAATAACAGCGATGTTCCTGCTATTATAGAGGCGATCTCCGCTAAAGAACAGAGTATGGCTGACCGTCCCGAAACTATCACTATAAAGGGTGTTGAGATATCTACAAGTGTTACAAGTCTTACTCTCAGCAATAAGGGACTTACAGATGAGGATATCGCCGATCTGAGATATCTTTTTGACCTTAAGGAGCTTCAGATATACGAAAATAATATTACTGATCTTACTCCGCTTAAGGGTCTTACCAATCTTACTACCCTGTCTTTATTTAAAAACAATGTTACCGATCTTACTCCGCTGGCAGGTCTTACCAATTTACAGACTCTTCATCTGAGAAGCAACGGAATTACCGATATTTCGCCTCTTTCGGGACTTGTCAATATAAGAAATCTTGATCTTTCTCACAATGAGATAACAGATATTTCCGCTCTTTCGGAAATGACGGGGATCACTCTTCTTAAGCTTAATGATAACAATATTGAGGATATTTCTCCTCTTGCAAATATGTCCTCCATGGACAGAATACATATTCAGAATAACAATGTGAGCGATATTTCGCCCCTCTGGAGAATGACTGAGGCTACTGAACTTTATGCCGAAAACAATAATATTTCGGATATTTCTGTTTTAAGTGAGATGAGCAAGCTGGGCTGGCTTAAGATCTCGGGAAATCCTGTGGCAGATTATGCGCCGATAATTGAGCTTCATGTGCTTAAGAAGCTGTGGATATCCGATGTTTCCGCAGAGTGCAGGGATACTCTTTCACAAGCGCTTCCCGATTGTATCATCAACTACTGAGTGTGAAAAGAGGAAAAGCTATGAATACTATTACCGTAAATGCTTCGGGTAAATATGATGTTATTGTGGGACGGGGACTTATCGGACAGTGCGCCGAATACATTTCAAAAGCTGTTAAATCAAAAAGCTTTGCAGTTGTTACAGATGATAATGTAGATAAGCTTTACGGAGATATTGTGGTATCTTCGCTGGAAAATGCAGGCTTCAGGGTATGTAAGTTTGTTTTTCCTCACGGTGAGACTTCAAAATGCACCGAAACTCTGAATGATATATATATGTTCCTGTGTGAAAATCACATAACACGCTCCGATTGTCTTATCGCTCTCGGCGGCGGTGTTACGGGAGATATGACGGGCTATGCTGCCGCTACGTATCTGAGGGGGACTTCCTTTATTCAGATTCCTACGTCGCTTCTTGCACAGGTGGATTCCTCCGTGGGAGGAAAAACTGCTATCGATCTGCCCTGCGGAAAAAATCTTGTGGGCGCATTCAAGCAGCCTGAGCTGGTGCTTTGCGATATTGACGCACTTTCGACCCTGCCCCGTGAATTCTTTATTGACGGAATGGGTGAGGTGGTCAAATACGGCATGATCAAATCTGCCGAGCTTTTTGAGATACTTGAAAAGAATGATCTTGATTCGATCAAGGATATACTTGAGGATATCGTTTGCCGCTGCGTTTCAATCAAGCGTGACGTTGTTGAGGCGGACGAGTTTGACAGGGGAGAGAGAATGCTCCTTAATTTCGGTCATACGCTGGGTCATTCTATCGAGCAGTATTATAATTATACGGGAATTTCTCACGGCTGTGCCGTTGCCGCAGGAATGGCGATCATTACCGGTCTTGCGGTAAACAGGGGAATGTGTTCGGAGGAGGCGCTTAAGCGTCTTAAGAGCTGTCTCGCAAAATATGAGCTTCCCGAAAAGGCGGGTCCTGCTGTCAGTGAGCTTGGTAATGCGTGTCTTAACGATAAAAAGCGTGACGGCGGCTTTATCAGTCCCGTTATCTGCTCAGAGGTGGGCAGCTCGGCTTATGTGAAAATGACTATCGATGAATTTCTGGATTTCATCGGATAAATTATATTTGTGAAAATAAGAGGAATTATATGAATGCTAGAATTATCCCGTCAAAGCTGCATGGTATTGTAAATGCACCGTCTTCAAAGAGCTTTTCTCACAGAATGCTTATTGCGGCGGCGCTTTCGGAGGGTGTATCAACGGTAAGAAATGTTACCGATTCAAAGGATATCACCGCTACCGTAAATGCTATGGAGGCACTTGGAGCAAAGATCACCGTTAATGACGGAGTTTATACCGTCAAGGGTATATTTGCTTCGGAAAACCGTCCTCGGACAGCGGATATCGACTGCTGTGAAAGCGGTTCCACACTTCGTTTTATCATACCTATTGCGGCCGCCCTGGGCTGCAGGACCATATTCAGAGGTCAGGGAAAGCTCCCCGAAAGACCTATCACTCCTTATTTAAGGGAATTTCCTTCAAAGGGAGTGGATTTTCAGTATAACAATACTATGCCGTTCAGTATTTTCGGCAGTCTGCAGGCAGGTGAGTATTCTCTGGAGGGAGATATTTCTTCTCAGTTTATTACGGGACTTATGTTTGCGCTCCCTCTGTGCAGTTCAAACAGTATTATAAAGCTGACATCTCCCCTGCAGTCAAAGCCTTATGCCGATATGACCATTGACGCACTGAGAAAATTCGGTATTGAAATAAGAGAGATACATTCGGGAGATCTTCCTGCGTATCTTATTCCGGGTAATCAGAAATATGCTCCTGCCGATATTTCGGTGGAGGGGGATTATTCTCAGGCGGCGTTTTTCTTTACGGCAAGCGCTATAGGTTCGGTAGTCACTGTAAATAATCTTAATGAGGACAGTACTCAGGGAGACAAGGCTATTGTTGATATCATCAGACGATGCGGCGCGGGAATGAAGCCCTTTACCGTTGATGTGGGGGATATTCCCGATCTGGTGCCTATACTTACTGTTCTTGGCTGTTTTACCGATGGTGTGAGCAGGATAACAAATGCCGCAAGGCTTCGTATAAAGGAAAGCGACAGGCTCACTGCTATAGCAAATGCTCTTAACGCTATCGGCGGACAGGTGGAAACAAGCAGTGACAGTCTTACTGTTTATCCCATAAAGCAGTTTACAGGCGGAACAGTTGACGCCTGCAACGATCACAGGATCGTTATGGCGGCGGCAATAGCGGCAACACGTTCTACCGCTCCCGTTACGATAATCGGCTGTGAAGCAGTTAATAAAAGCTATCCGTCATTCTTTGATGATTTCAGAAAATTGGGCGGAGAAGTAATTTTCAGCGAATAAAGAAAGGTTGGTTTATTTTAATGTCATCATTCTGGAATCATAATATTACTCTGTCTGTTTTCGGTGAGTCTCACGGTCCTGCTATCGGCGTTGTTATGGATAATCTTCCTCCGGGAGAGTCTATTGACGTTGATGCTGTACGTGAATTTATGGCACGCCGCAGACCTAAGAAGGACGGAACAACAACTATGAGAAGCGAATCCGATATGCCTAATATCATGTCGGGTTATCATAACGGCAGAACTACGGGAACTCCTCTTGCTGCCTTTATCAATAACAGTGATACTCATTCTCAGGACTACGGCAATATCAGCAAGCTTGCTCGCCCCGGTCATGCTGACTATACAGGTGCGCTCCGCTACAGAGGTTTTAACGATGTAAGAGGCGGCGGTCATTTCTCGGGCAGACTTACAGCTCCTCTTTGCTTTGCAGGCTCAATATGCGGTCAGATACTGGAGCGCAGAGGTATCTATACAGGTACACATATTGCTCAGATCCATAATATCAAGGATACTATGTTTGATCCCTGCAATGTTGACAGGGATATGATAATAAAGCTCAGACACAAGATATTCCCCACTATCAACGACAAGAAGGGTGAAAAGATGAGAGATGATATTCTCCTTGCCCGTGAAAGCATGGACAGTGTGGGCGGTATCGTTGAGTGTGTTATCACAAATGTTCCCGCAGGAATTGGTTCGCCTATGTTTGAGGGTCTTGAAAACAGCATTGCTCAGCTTGTTTTCGGTATTCCTGCCGTAAAGGGTATTGAATTCGGCGCAGGCTTCGGTGTATCTAAGATGCTTGGCAGTCAGTGCAATGATGAATTCTATGTTGACGAGCAGGGTCATGTAAAGACTAAAACAAATAATCATGGCGGAATTTTAGGCGGTATTTCAAGCGGAATGCCTATTATCTTCCGTGTTGCTTTCAAGCCTACTCCTTCTATTGCACAGCCTCAGGAAACTATTGATTACAGTGCAATGACCAATGAAACTATTGAGATAAAGGGCAGGCATGATCCTTGTGTTGTTGCAAGAGCGGTGCCTTGCGTAGAGGCTGCGGCTAATATTGCTATTCTTTCTCATATGCTGGATTACCCTAACTTCTGAAAGGGAAAGGGCGGAGCCGACGATGATAAGGACGAAAAAAATGTCGGTGATGATGCAGATAATTAATCGTAGATAAAAATAATAAGGACTGCTGTTCTGAAATAACAGCAGTCCTTATTTTTATTCATTTATCCGTATGTTTGGTGCAGTAAGTTCAAGAGTGAGCTTGCCGTTTTTGCTGCCTGTTCCAAGACCCTTATTGCAGCGGAAGCTTACATTGATACAGCTTTGTTCAATAGTAACATCTCCCGATCCTTCAATATCGCCGATGCCTGAAACCATATTTCCTTCGCCGTAAAGGTTTATCATCGAACAGCTTACATTACACTCGATATTTCCGTTATGTGCTCCGATGCAGCTGACAGTACGTCCCTTAAGGTTTAAGTCAGCCTGTCCGTTGCTGATAGTTATTGAGCCGACTCCCTCTTCAAGAGAACCTATACCGCAGATTGAAGTTCCGTTAAGAGTCTCGCTGATAGTGTAATTATCGGCGGTGATCGTTGTCTTTCCGCGCATTGAGCCTATTCCTATACAGTTTGCAGATGAAAGTGTAAGATTGCATACGCAGTTGGAGATATTGATATTGCTGTTTCCTTCAAAATTGCCTATGCCGATAGTGCTTCCGCCTGAGCCCATTACTGTAATATCTCCGCTGAGAATGTTTATTGCACTGTTTTCTCCGACAAAGCCGCCGCCTATGGCAACGCCTGTTTCGCCGTTGGCTTCAACGATAAGTCTGCCGCAGCATTCGATATTGATGCTGCCGTAGGCGTTATGGATATCGGTGCCTATTCCGTAGGTGTCTATCCGTTCTGAGATCACATGAAGGGAGCCTGAGCCGAGAATATGTATCTCCGATGAAACAGGGACCCATATTCCACGGTTGTGGATCTCGTTGTTTCCTTCAAGGGTAAGGTGTACTACAGAACCCTGTCCCAGAGTAATGGTGGGGTCCTCCTTGTCGGTTGCAAAGCGCACATTTCGGAAGGTGATATTGGTTTCTGTATTATCCTTGATGATGATCTGGGAATTGATCTTCATTCCGCTGCTTTCAAATACAACATTATCGGTATCAATGAAAATTGATGTGTAATGATCTGCTGAAAGTACATCAAGATCAACAGTTTCATTTTCTTCGGGGTGATATACCTTGACGATATTTTCCGAATAAAGAACGTTGATACGGCTTATTTCATTCCGTACGGTTTCGGATATCTCATGTATCGCAAAGGGCTTGGGCTTGGAGATATAATATCCCTGAATAAAGTCTGCTCCAAGCTGTATCATGGTTTTCATCTCATTATAGGTCTCAACACCCTCGGCAAGAGCAAGATATCCGTTTTCGTGGATAAACTCTATTGTTCCCGAAACAAGCTTGGAAAGCTTGGGGTTTGTATCTATATTTGATATGAGAGAACGGTCAAGCTTCACATAGTTGGGGGAATATCTGAGAAGGTTTGCTGTATTTGAATAGCCTGAGCCGTAATCGTCGATAGCAAGTGGGATATTGCAGCGGATAAGTCTGTCCTTTATCATTTTCAGCTGTTCGTTGTCAAGCTCGCTTTGCTCGGTCATTTCTATGACCAGCTTTTCCATAAGCTCGCCGTAATTCTGTTCCAGACTGCTCCAGTCATTATGTGAGAGCATATGAGAGGGAATAGCATTTATGAAAAGCTGTTTGTCCGCAAATTCGGACTGATGACTGCTGAGATACTCCAGTGTATTCTGCATGGTAGCTTTTTCAACATCGTAAAGTCTTCCGTGCTTTGACGCAAGCTCCAGTATTTCAAGAGGATACATTCCTACGCTTTTATCTGAGCGCATAAGTGCTTCATATGCAACGATCTCGCCGTCTCGTGAGCTTACTATAGGCTGGAAATGATATGTAAAAAGGTTATTGTCAAGCAGTGATGTGAATTTCTGCAGACGGTCATATTCGGTACGGCGGCTGTCATACCGTTCGTCTGAATATGGATATATTGAGCCGACGCAGTCTGCTTCCGCATCATATAATGTAAATTCGGCGGTCTGCATACGGTAGGAATGTGAACCCTCCTTTGCTCCACAGCCTGCGGTAAAGGTCACATTCTGCACCAGCTCGGAATCTGCAAGTGCTGTTCGGAGCTTTTTAAGGCATTCTACTTCATCTCCCGTAAAATCGGGGATAAATATCCAAAAACGCTTTTTTGAGGCGCTTGATAATATAGTTCCCTTCGGAGCTGCGTCCATAACGGTACATACCGCACCTGAAATATTTTTTTCGGATATATGGTCGCTGCCGTATTCCGCAAATTTGATAAGGGCAAGCAGAGAGGGACCGCTGTTATCCGTCATGGCTCTTATAAGCTGACGGCGGTTATATACGGGCATGGCATAGAAGCTTGTTTCCTCATAATCCTGACGGAGTCTGATAAAGCCTGCAGTGTGGTCATCGGTCTCCTCGGCGATTATAAGCTCGGTCATAAAGCTGCCGTTATTCTGCTTTAGCTCACTGATGATAGATGAAAGCTTATCATAATCGGGAAATTCATCAAGCTCCGCAAGCTGTATTAAATTTTTATCGGACTCAGCCGTTTTGTTTTTATGGTCAAGGAGAAAGGCTCCTGTTTCGGTAAACAGTTCGGAACACTTGGTCCATGCTGTGCCGAATATTATATTCCATAATGCAGTTGTTCCGCTTAACAAATCATTCAACCCATTTCGTAAATAAAGTAAATATATAATCATAGTATACAACATTTAATAAAAAAAGTCAATAACATTCAATAAAATTAGTAATATTCTACAAATTATTATATCTGTAACTTATAAATAGGATATAGCAGGTCTGTATAATTAAGTTGATATGGGGGTATGTATACAGTTATATGCTAATTATGGTAAAAAGTTCTTGACATATACCCCTGTAGGGTATATAATATACCTATACGGTATATTATACCTATATGGTATATTATATATCTATACAATATAAAATATGGGGAGTGTCTGATATCAATAGTGAAAAGGAATTCTGTCCATGCTGTAAAAAAACAAAACAGCGTACAGATGAAGAATATAAAAAGCTTATCAACCGATTGAACCGTATTGAAGGACAGATCAGGGGGATAAAGGGTATGCTTGAAAAGGATGCATACTGCACCGATATACTGGTTCAGGCGGCAGCCGTAAATGCGGCGGTCAATTCCTTTACGGGTGAGCTGCTTTCACAGCATATAAGGTCCTGTGTGGCTGATGATATCCGCTCGGGAAATGATGATGTGATAGATGAGCTTGTTGAAACACTTAAAAAGCTTATGAAATAGGAGAATCTGTATGGAGCATTATAATGTTACGGGTATGAGCTGTGCCGCCTGCGTTTCCCGTGTGGAACGGGCGGTTACGGCAGTTGATGGAGTAGCTGCCTGCACTGTAAGTCTGCTGACAAATTCAATGATTGTGGAGGGAGATGCTTCTTCGGAGGCTGTTATATCTGCAGTTATGGAGGCAGGCTACGGTGCTTCTCTTAAGGGGGCGGCTTCGGCAGGAACGGCGGAAAAGCCTGAGGACGCTCTGGCAGACAGGGAAACTCCCGTGCTTAAAAGGCGACTTTTTTCATCTCTTGCCTTTCTTTTGCTTCTGATGTATATCTCTATGGGACATTCCATGTTCGGTTTTCCTCTTCCCGAATTTTTTCATGGGAATTATATTGCTGTGGGACTTATTCAGCTGTTGCTTGCGGCAATAGTTATGGTGATAAATCAGAAGTTCTTTATAAACGGCTTCAAGGGGCTCGTTCACCTTGCGCCGAATATGGATACACTTGTGGCTATGGGTTCATCAGCGGCATTTATTTACAGTACCTGTACCCTGTTTCTTATGACAGGGGAGCTGACTGAGGGAAATACAGAGGGGGCGGCAGGGTATGCTCATGATCTGTATTTTGAGTCTGCGGCTATGATACTTACTCTTATCACTGTGGGAAAAATGCTGGAGGCACGTTCAAAGGGTAAGACTACAGATGCACTGAGGGGACTTATGCAGCTTGCACCTAAGGTCGCTCATGTTATAAGAGAGGGAAATGAGCTTACTATCCCTGCAGAGCAGGTGGTAAAGGGGGATATTTTTACGGTACGGCCCGGAGAGAGTATTCCCGTTGACGGTATGGTTATCGAGGGGGTCAGTGCGGTAAATGAATCGGCGCTTACCGGTGAAAGTATTCCTGTTGATAAGGCGGTCGGGGACAGTGTTTCCGCTGCGTCAATAAATCAATCCGGCTTTCTTAAGTGCGAGGCTGTCAGGGTGGGAAGTGATACTGCCCTTTCACAGATAATACAGATGGTAAGTGATGCGGCGGCAACAAAGGCTCCTGTTTCAAAGGCGGCGGATAAGGTCGCAGCGGTATTTGTTCCCGTAGTCATGATAATTGCTGCGGTCACGGCAGTGGTATGGTTAATATACGGTGAGACTGTCGGCTTTGCGGTGGCAAGGGGGATATCAGTTCTGGTTATAAGCTGTCCCTGTGCTTTGGGTCTTGCTACGCCTGTTGCAATTATGGTGGGAAGCGGCGTCGGAGCGAAAAACGGTATACTTTTCAAAACGGCTGCAGCTTTGGAGGAATGCGGAAAAACAAATACTGTGGTGCTTGACAAAACAGGTACTGTTACCTGCGGAGAGCCTGTGGTCACAGATATTATTGCGGCAAACGGAACAGCGGAATTTGAGCTTATCAGTCTTGCTTATGCACTGGAAAATCTGAGCGAGCATCCTCTTGCGGCGGCTGTATGTGAGTATGCAAAGAAAAGAGGTACTCCTCTTCTGGAGGTATCGTCCTTTGCGGCGCTTCCCGGAAACGGATTATCCGCTGTTTACAAGGGGGCAAATGCTTACGGCGGAAACTATAAATTCATAAGTGAGCGCATGGAGATAGATGACAGGCTTATAGAAGAAGCGGAAAGGCTTTCCGAAGAAGGAAAAACACCGATGTTCTTCGGTACGGCAGGAAAGGCGGCAGGAATTATCGCTGTTTCCGATGTTATACGTGAGGACAGTGCGGAGGCAGTTGCCGAGCTTAAGGAAATGGGAATACGTGTTGTAATGCTTACAGGCGACAACGAGCGTACGGCAAAGGCTATAGGTGCGGAGGCAGGCGTTGACGAGGTGATAGCAGATGTTCTGCCTGACGGAAAGGAAAGCGTTATCCGTCAGCTTAAGGAAAACGGCAAGGTGGCTATGGTAGGTGACGGCATAAACGACGCTCCTGCGCTTACCCGTGCAGACACGGGGATCGCTGTCGGTGCAGGCACGGATATTGCCATTGATTCTGCCGATGTTGTTCTGATGAAAAGCAGTCTTAAGGACGTTCCCACGGCTATCAGGCTCAGCCGTGCGGTACTTAAGAATATACATCAGAATCTGTTCTGGGCATTTTTCTACAATGCGGTGGGAATTCCTCTTGCGGCAGGCGTATGGATCCCTGTTTTCGGCTGGGAGCTGGAGCCTATGTTCGGAGCGGCGGCAATGAGCCTTTCAAGCTTCTGTGTTGTATCGAATGCGTTAAGGCTGAATCTTTTCGGTATGTATCCAAAAAAGAATGAGGATACTGATGCCGATAATGATAAAAATAAATCTGAAAGGAAGAATGAAAAAATGACAAAGACAATGAAGATCGAGGGTATGATGTGCGGTCACTGTGAGGCTGCCGTAAAGAAGGCTCTTGAAGCTGTTGAGGGTGTGGCTGCGGCAGAGGTAAGTCATGAAAAGGGTACAGCGGTGCTTACTCTTTCCGCTGAGGTCTCGGACGAGCTTCTTACCAAGACAGTAGAGGACAAGGATTATAAGGTACTCAGTATTGAATAAGTCTTTAAGGAAACGCTGATTAAAGCCGCAGGCATCGGTTCCTTATATAAGAAAAAGCCGTACAGTTTTTTGAGCTGTACGGCTTGTTTTTATATTATTCGTTTATCATGATATTAAGATCCACAAAGCCCTCAATGCCGCTGACTATGCCTGAGCAGGAATACTGCCACATTTTATAGTCATAGACAAAATGTGCTTCGGGGGTATATTCCGCTATCCAGATAGGATAATCGGTAAGACGGCTCATATCATATCTGAAAACAGCTGTGTTTATGGTGGAGTAATACATAGGCTCATAGCCTGCAGCCTTTACAGCTTCACAGAATGCGATACAGCATTCGGTCTGTGTGTCTCCGTCAAGATCGTCGGTACGGGCAGGGTCTTCATCGGTGGGGAATTCCCAGTCGAATACTATGGGGAGAGTAAGCTCAGCGTTACAGTCATTCAGAATGGAGATAACGTATTCGGCTTCCTCCTTTGCTTCCTCGGGGGTGATCGCCTGTGAGAAGAAATATACTCCTCTGTCGATACCTGCGGCTGTTGCTCCCTCGATATTGCGGCGGAAATATTTATCCTCACAGAGTTTTCCCGTTTCATAGCCACGGTAGCCTATTCTGATGAATGCAAATTCCACATCATCGGCGGCAACGGCATTCCAGTCGATATTCATCTGGTAGGAGGAAACGTCTATTCCGAAACGTGTCCGTTTATTACCGTCCTTATCGAAAAGCGTTTTATGCTTTCGGTCGTCTGTTTCAAGAAGGGACATATCGAAATCATTCATGGTAACGCCCTCAATGGCGGGATATTCCAGAAGGGTTATTCCGTCATCATACATATATACGGTGTTTTCGTCAGTTACGGGAGGTGCGAATTCTGTTTCGGGGGCTTCGGTTTCGGCAGGCGGCTCGGTCATAGCCTCTGCTTCTGCGGCTGCTTCCGTTTCGGCAGCAGTCTCAGCTGTTGTTTCATAAACAGGCACATATACGGGAGCGGCATCGGTATTTTCCTTTAAATCAGCATTTGAAACAGCAAGAACTCCCACTGCGGCAACAGATATGAGGCTTATGCAGGAAAGTATGATACAGGGGGTCTTGAGGGGATTATTGTTCATTTCTTAAATTCTCCTTTTTTGTGTATTTTCTGCTGAGGATAAGGTAACATATTATATGAGCTGCAAAGGTTATTGTCCATGTGATGGGATAGGAATAATAGACTGTTGAAATGGCGTGATATTCGGGCATCTGAAAGACAGTTGCTATCCATACAAGGCGAAGTCCGCAGGCTCCGATAAGAGAAACTATCATAGGAAGCACCGAATAGCCAAGTCCTCTCAGTGCGCCTACCATAACGTCCATGATACCGCAGAGGGCGTAGGTACAGCAGATTATTTCGATACGTATCATTCCCGCGGCGATAACATCGGGACTGTCTGAATATATCCCCAGAAGCTGTTCACCGAACAATGCGGCGGCGTTTCCCAGAATAAGTCCCACAGCCGCAACACAGGAAAGACCTGTTATTACTATCTTGTTTATACGGTCGTATTTTCCTGCGCCCATGTTCTGACTCATAAACGAAAGGGTGGACTGATAGAAGGAATTCATTGCAATATAGATAAAACCTTCGATATTTCCTGCGGCTGAATTTCCTGCAACAGTGACCTCGCCGAAGGAATTTACCGCTGATTGTATCACTACGTTTGACAGGGAAAATACTGCTCCCTGAAAGCCTGCAGGCAGTCCTATCTGAAGGATAAGCAGAAGCTTTTTTGTGTCTATCTTCATTTTCTTCAGGTCAAGATGTACAGCGCCGCTTTCCTTTGTGAGACAGCGGACTACTAAAAAGGCGGATAAAACCTGTGATATGACAGTTGCAAGTGCAACGCCTGCAACTCCCATATCAAAGCATATGACGAATATCAGATTGAGTACAACGTTTACTGCTCCCGAAATAAGCAGATAATACAGCGGACGCTTTGTATCGCCTATGGAACGGAGTATGGCACTTCCGAAATTATATATCATTACAGCAGGCATACCGATAAAATATATCCTTAAATATATTACGGCAAGAGGAAGAACATCGGCAGGGGTCTGCATTATGCCAAGCACCTTTTCGGCACCGATAAGTCCTGTGGCTGTCATGAAAATTCCGCAGACTGCTCCGAGAGGGATAGATGTATGTACTATGGTGCTTACGTCCTTTTCGTGCTTTGCTCCGAAGGCTCTTGCGGCTGCAACGTTTGTACCTATGGACAGTCCCACGAATAAATTGGTCAGCAGATTTATAAGTGATGAGGTGGAGCCTACTGCGGCAAGGGAATTATCTCCCGCAAAGCGTCCCACAACAACGATATCAGCAGCATTGAACAGCAGCTGGAGTATTCCCGAGCACATAAGCGGCAGGGAAAATGCCAGCATTTTTTTCAGAACAGAACCGCTGCACATATCTATTTCGTGTCGGCGCTCCTGTTTAAGAGCAGTTTCCATTTACTTTTTCTCCTTCATATAGTTTTTCTTTATCTTTTCACATTACCTATATCGGTTACTATTTCATATCCTGCACTGCGGACCTTTATTTTCAGAGATTCCAGCTGTTCCGCTGCTTCGTCTCCCGTACACAGCTTGTTATTGTAAAGGGTATAATTCAGCTTTGCGGAATCGGGAGAAAGATTGGGCATTATTACATTTCCGCCTGCCTTAAGTCCCAGCTCTCTGCCGTCGGGGTGTATGGTGCCCAGTGCGGTGGTGGAGGGGATAAGTGCATAAGGAAACATAAGTCTGAGTATGGATATCATCTTAAGGGTGGTTTTAAGAGAACCCTGTTCACAGTCGGCAAACACGGTTTCGGAATGGGGGATAAACGGTCCTATCCCTATCATATCGGGGGAAAGCTCCTGTAAAAAACGCAGGTCGGAAACTAAGTTTTCCGCACTCTGAAAGGGTGAGCCTACCATAAAGCCTGAGCCTGTCTGAAAGCCGATATCCTTAAGCTCGTAAAGACAGCGTTTTCTGTTTTCAAGGCTCATTTTTGAAGGATGCAGCTTATTATAGTGTACGCTGTCTGCGGTTTCATGACGGAGCAGAAAGCGTGATGCACCGGCATTATAATATGCCTGATAGCTTTTACGTGTTTTTTCGCCTATGGAAAGAGTAACGGCACAGTCAGGGTATTTTTCACGTATCGAATATACGATATCGCATATAATATCATCGGTATAATAAGGGTCCTCGCCGCCCTGAAGTACGAAGGTACGAAAGCCGAGGGGGTAGCCCTTGTCACAGCAGGAAAGGATATCCTGTTTATCAAGGCGGAAGCGGCAGGCGTTTTTATTATGGGCGTTTATTCCGCAGTAATAGCAGCTGTTTCTGCAGTAGTTGGTAAATTCGATCAGTCCTCTTATATATACGTCTGTTCCGTAATGATCGCGGCGTATTTTATCGGCAGCGGAGGTCAGCTGGGGAAGCTCATTTTCGGTGCAGATAAGCTGCAGCAGATTTTCGTCCGATGTGTTATGCATGTTCACAAGTTCATTTATTATATCCGTTACAGGTGACATTTTATCGCTCCGTTTCGTTGTAAGTGGTTTCAGAATAATTATATCACTGTCGGAATGATATGTCAATTTGCAGAATATAAAAAAGAACAGCCTTTTTAGGCTGTCCTATTGACATATAAGCATAAGGCTGTCTGTAGATTGTATGCACAGGACAGCCTTATGTTCATTCTTCGTTCTTTCTTACGGTTTCCGCATTCCATTCGCCGAAATTGATTATGTAGACCATATTTCCCTTTGTAACATAATAAAGGTGATCGTTTTCGTTCCTGCCGCCTATTTCAAGGATATCCGCCTTGGGAAGATCGGAGCTTAAATTGCGGTAAAACTGGCGTTCACGCTTGTCGGCGGGGATATTGTTCTTTTCCGCATAGCTTGTGAAAAGCTTTATGAATTCGGAAAGGTCGGGAACGGAAAGACGCAGTTCCTCGGGGACGATATATTCATCTATTATCTTTTCACGGAGAAATTTTTCTCTCTCTGCCTGTGGGATACCTCTGAAAATATCACGTCCTCTGCCCTCGCACATAGATGCGTCTGTAAGCATGGCACGGACAAAGCATTCGGTCGGATTCTTTCTTATATAATCCTCGGAAAAGCGTATTTCGGTAACGAACATTCCGTGGGGATATTTCTTGAACCAGTCATGGATACGTGCCTCAATACCTGTTGTGGTGCATTTAAGTGCGGTCTCCATAAATTTTTCGGGAAAGGTGTAAAGCTCTCTTATAGCTTCAGCCGGGGAGATTTTTGTGTTATTCATATTATTTATCCATCCTTAATAAGCTTTTTGTATTATAAGGTTTTATATTCTGATTTAAATTATACAACATTTAAATCATATTGTCAAACGTTTTTGATAAATTGTATGAATTTATAAAAAGCTCTTGACAAAACCACGTTCAGCTATTATAATGATAAAAAATCATTGAAAGGAATTTACCGATATGAACGCTTATGTATATTCATACGTTAATATGGCAGGCATGGTCATGTGCAGATATTGCAGTGGCTCTGTTTGCTGTGCCGTATGAATATTATCGGGTCATATCTTTGATATATTCATATACACATAATTCACGGAGCACTGCTTTTTCGGCGGTGCTCCGTATTTTTTTGAGGTGATAAGCTATGGAACTTAAAATAAAAAGGCTTGCGGCAGAGGAATTTGATATAGCATATAAGCTTATATGGCCTGTTTTTATGGAATATGAGGCTCCCGTTTATCCCGAAAGGGGTGTGGAAAGCTTCCGTGAATTCCTTTACGGAGGAAGTATCGAAAAGCGGTATGAGGAGGGATTCTATACCATGCTTCTCTGTCTTGCGGACGGTATACCTGCGGCGGCAGGGGGAATGCGTGACGGAAATCATATTTCGCTGCTTTTCACAAAAACGGAATATCAGCGGCACGGGATAGGGCGAATGCTTATCTCGGAGTTTGAAAGGATCGCAGGTGAACAGGGGTACAGATCGATGACTGTCAATGCTTCACCCTACGGAATACCCTTTTATAAGGCCGTGGGTTTCCGTGAAGCAGGCATGGAAAGCTGTGCGGACGGTATCGTATATACTCCGATGATAAAAATGATAAAACGGAGTGATATTCATGGAAAAAATAATACATAAGGGTACAAGGCGCATGGAGACGGAAAGGCTTATACTGCGTATGTTCGGATTTAACGACACTGTTCCCATGTACAATAACTGGGCTTCCGATGAAGAGGTTAGCAGATATCTTACATGGCCCGCTCACAGCTCTGTGACCGATACGGAGCATATTATCAATCTCTGGTGTGCGGAGTATAACAGCATAGATATCTACAACTGGGCGATAGTCCTTAAGGAAACTATGGAGCCTGTGGGCAGTATTTCGGTGGTGGAAACTGATGATGACTGCGGACGGGCGCAGATAGGCTATTGTCTCAGCCGTAAATACTGGGGGCAGGGAATCGTTCCCGAAGCGGTAAAAAAGGTCACGGAGTATCTTTTTGATGAGGTGGGATATAACAGGATAGAGGCTGTTCATGATACCGAAAACGGAAAATCCGGCAGAGTTCTGCTGAAATGCAGATTTTCATATGAGGGTACATTGAGAAAATATGCATCGAACAACAGGGGACAGGCTGTTGATGTTTGTATGTATTCCATTCTTAAGGATGAAAAATAATTTTGAAAATTTATTGACATTACTGCTTTATGGTGGTAAAATAAATAAGGTTACTTTTATAAATATGAAAGGCGGAAAAACTAATGAAAGAATTAAGAAAAGACGCTAAAATAGAAACACAGTGTCTCCATGCGGGATATACTCCCAAGAACGGCGAGCCAAGAGCGCTTCCTATCGTTCAGAGTACTACCTATTGCTTTGACTCCACAGAGCATATCGCACAGCTTTTTGATATGCCTACGGAATTTATGTATTCACGCTTTGCAAATCCTACCTGTGACGCTGTCGAAAAGAAGATAGCAGCATTAGAGGGCGGCGTGGGAGCAATGCTCACATCAAGCGGACAGGCAGCATCTCTCTGCTCTATCCTTAATGTATGCTCCGCAGGTGACAGCTTTATTGCTTTCTCCACAATTTACGGCGGTACTGTAAATCTTTTCAGCGTTACACTGAAAAAGTTCGGTATTGAGTGTATCTGGGCAGATGCAGATGCTTCAGATGAGGAGCTGCAGAAGCTTTTCAAGGATAACACAAAGGCTGTTTTCGGTGAAACTCTTGCAAATCCTGCGCTTACTGTTTTTGATATCGAGCGTTTCGCAAAGCTTGCTCATAAGAATAATGTTCCTCTTATCATTGACAATACCTTTGCAACACCTATCCTTTGCCGTCCCTTTGAATTCGGTGCGGATATCGTTGTTCATTCCA
Source organism: Oscillospiraceae bacterium (assembly GCA_017481565.1). Taxonomy (GTDB): domain Bacteria; phylum Bacillota; class Clostridia; order Oscillospirales; family Ruminococcaceae; genus RGIG4694. The sequence continues at coordinate 17,291 of JAFUOZ010000031.1, forward strand.
CAACAAAGTATATGGACGGTCATGCGCTGCAGGGCGGCGGCGTTATCGTTGACAGCGGTAACTTTGACTGGACTGCAAGCGGAAAATTCCCCGATTTCACTGAGCCTGATGAAAGCTATCACGGGGTTGTATATACCCGTGAGTTCGGCAACATGGCTTATATCATCAAGGCAAGAATGCAGCTGATGAGAGATCTTGGCTGTTATGCGGCTGCAAATTCCGCATTCCTTCTTAATATCGGTCTGGAGACTCTCCCTGTAAGAATGAAGCAGTATTGTATAAACGGTCTTGCGGCGGCTAAGTTCCTTGAGGCACATGAAAAGGTACAGAGTGTAAGCTATCCCGGTCTTGAATCGAACAGACATCACGGTCTTATGCAGAAGTATCTCCCCGACGGCTGCAGCGGTGTTATCACCTTCTCTATCAAGGGCGGACGCGATGCGGCTGTACGCTTTATGGATTCTCTGGAGCTTGCTTCAAATGTTGTACACGTTGCTGATATCAGGACCTGTGTTCTTCATCCTGCGTCCGCTACACACAGACAGCTTACAGATGAGCAGCTCGTTGCAGCGGGAATCGACGGCGGCATGATCCGTCTTTCTGTAGGTCTTGAAAATATCGATGATATTCTTGCAGATCTTGCTCAGGCTTTTGATAAGGTATGATAAGGATGTATTTATAATAGTATAAATTATGGCAGGCTGTGCAGGGTTCTGTACAGCCTGTTTTAATGAAGCGCTGATTAAAGCCGTAGGCATCGTTTCAGACCCACGAAAATCCTTTGCCGCAGCGGCAAAATTGACTGAGTGGGTCGTGAAACGATTTAATCAGCGGTTCCTTAATGAACGGGGATATCTTGTTGTTGCTTCTATACTGAATAACTTAAAATATTATTGTTACTTAATAGATTGACTTAATACGACAGGATATGTTTACTTAATTAAGCGATATGTTTATATGAATTATACAAAAACACGAAAAAGTGATACTGTTTTTGAGCTATTTGGCAATAATGATATATTTGTCAGTGCAAATTTAGCTAATTTTACAACATAAATAGACTTGTGTTTTTTGTGTTTTTATGATAAAATTTAACATGTATAGAATTCGTATATCAGTATAGTGTGCGCTTATGTATATATGCACATAATGATATTCAGGAATTATTAAGGAGGCTATAAATTATGAAACCGAAGAAGAAAAGACTTCTCAAAAGCATAGTTGCCTGCGCTTTTGCCGCTTCAATGCTTTTTATGACAGGCTGTTCATCACAGGAAGATGTATCAAAGGGCAAGATCGCTGTTATCGTTAAATCTCAGAGCGTTCAATTCTGGGACGATATCAGACTCGGTGCTGAGGACGCTGCTGCTGAGCTTGGTTATGAGATCGCATACAGTGCGCCGCTGGAAGAAACCGATGTTGACGGTCAGGTACAGCTTTTCAGAGCGGCTATCGATAATGAAGAGGTAAAGGCTATTGTTATTGCACCGTCCGACAACGGTGAAAAGCTTAACGAGGTCATCTCGGAGGCTGATATTGCCGGCAAGACGGTCGTAACTATTGACGGAGCTGTTACCAGCGAGATCGTTGCTTCTTTTATAGGATCTGATAACCTTGCGGCAGGAAATATTGCGGCAAGAGCAGTTCTTGCAGAACTGCCGGCAAGAATGGGCAAGATAGCGGTTGTATCTCATACACAGCTTGCATCAACAGGTAATGACAGACTTCAGGGCTTCCTTGATATCATTGAGCCTGCGTGTGCTTCCACAGCAGTGACCGAAACAGGCGATCCCAGAGAACAGACAATGAGTGTTGTTGATATCCAGAGCTGTGACAGTGATCCCGAAAAGGCTTATCAGATCGCAAAGGAAATGATCGCTGCAAATCCTGATCTTTCAATCTTCTACGCAACTAACGAGGGTTCGGCCGTAGGCGTATGCAAGGCTGTTGAGGAGCTCGGAATGGCAGGAAAGATCAAGATCATCGGTTTCGATGGTTCCGATATGGAGCAGAGCTATATCAGAAGTGGTGTTCTTACGGGAACAGTAGTGCAGAATCCCTATACAATGGGTTATCTCGGTGTAAGATATGCCGATTCAGCCAATAACGGCGAGCATGTTTCCGAAAGAGTTGATACAGGAGTTCTTCTTGTTACTAAGGCAAATATTGACAATGAAAACGTTCAGCTTATCATGAGTCCCAGTAAGGCAGAGTAATCAAGGAGGTAAACGGTAATGGCTAAAAATACGGAAAAACAGAGCGGCGGACGCATGTACCTGGTTGCAGGTATTCTGTTCCCACTCATCATCGGACTTATCATTGCACAGGTTGTTATGGTAAATAATGCAAAGGACTCGGTACTTGATGAATCGGTTGCTGCGGATAAGGCGATCTATACTATCAAGGAAGAACTGGTTGAGATCAACAGAGACGTTGTTATGATCATCGGTGGTATGGGCGACACGCAGTCACTTATCACAAATATCCATAACAGCTTCGATGTTATCAGAGCAAATATGTCTGACTTTGAGGCTATCGGTTCTCATAATGAGATCGAAATGAAGCGTTACAGACAGGCTAAGCTTTATATCCTTGCACTCGATGAAGCACTTATCGACTATGAAAAGCAGCTTCTTTCGGGTTCACTTGATATGAACAGTGCGAGAAACGTATATATGCAGGAGCTTGCTCCCTTCCAGACAACATCCATCGAGATGTTCAACGCGGTTGTTGAGCTTAATCAGGAAGACTCGGAAGAAATGATCCAGCAGGCTAAGGTTGACTCCAGCCTTACACTGGGTATCATCATCGTACTTTTTGCTATCGGTGAGATCGGTATCATCGTTGCAGCAAGAATCGCAAAGGCACAGAGAGAAGAGGTTTCCAGAAAGGAACGTCAGGCAGCTGCTGCGGATATCAAGTTCCAGCATTCACAGGAAAAGATCAACGAGGTTGCTTATACCAACATTCTTACAGGTATGAAGAACAGATATGGTCTTGAAAATGATATCGGTGAAAAGCTTGAAACAACACAGTTCAATATTGCGGTTTTCGATATGGATAACTTCCGCAGCATCAACGATATCTACGGTTATGATTTCGGAGATGAATATCTTGTTCAGCTTGCTGAAAAGATCAAGAGCGAGTTCGGCTTCTTCGGTGAGCTTTACAACATTACAGGAAATGAATTCTGTATCATCTATAACAGAGAGGTCTCCGATTTCCAGGCTCAGAAGTATACACAGGATATCTTCAACACTCTCAGCAGTGTTTACAATGTAGCTAATATCGGAATTCAGCTTACAGTATCTGCTGCTACATATCACTATCTTGCAGGCGAGTGCATGAACCTGAGCGCACTTCTTGTTAAGATGGATAACGCTATCAGAAATGTTAAGCGCAGCGGCGGCAATCAGATCATCGTTGTATCAGGTATGCAGTAATAAATTTTAACTGATTTTTAACAGTCCGAAGCAGATATGATCCGCTGCTTCGGACTTTTTTATTTCAGCTGTATATTTTAAACAGCATGGAGTATATTTTTTTGATAATTTTTGAGATGTTTTTTATAAATTACTTGACATACGTTTTAAAAAGTGTTATAATTATTATGATATAGTGTAACGTCAATGTACGAATGAAAAATTCGTACATAAAAAGATTATTGCGGGAGAGTTATTTATGCAATGTGAGAATTGCCAGGTAGAGCTTGCAGCTGAAGAAACTGTATGTCCCGAGTGCGGAGCACTTGTAGTACAAAATGTTGAAGGCTTCAGGAATACCAAAGAGGTTCAGCGCAGGCTGAAGCAGATGATCGATAACCACGGCAAAAAGGTGTTCAGTGACAAGGTTAAGTTCGTTGCATTACTTAACGACTATGTCCCTGAATTTGAAAAGGAACGTGGACTTTTAAAGAATATGTGTGATTCGGGTGTTCTTGCAGATATGATCAAGGAGCCCAATAAGGAAATGGCTGTTATGAATGCCAAGGGCTATATGCTGGGCAAGCTTTTCCTTTCGGAAAATGCTGTTGAATTTGTTATTGTATGCTTTACATATATGCTGGGCTGGCCATATCTTTCCACACTCCGCGAAAAAGAGCCTGAAGAAGCGGCAGAAGCGGAAACAAAAAAGAAGAAGATCACTCCGATCAATATTGAGGAAAAGGTTTTCTTCCCGATAGACGCTACAAAGTATCGTCTTTTCGGAAACGTTAATATCCCCGAGGGTTATACCAAAATTGAAGCATTCAGCTTTGATAAGTTCGGCTTTCTCAGAACGGTACATCTGCCCTCAACTATGCTTTGCATCGGTGACTATGCGTTCTCCGAGTGCAAGCATCTGAAATCGATCAATCTTCCTGAATCCCTTAAGATAATCAAGCAGGGTGCTTTCAGTCAGTGCTCCAAGCTTACGGTTATCAATATTCCAAAGGGTGTTCTTGAAATTGAAGATAATACCTTCCAGTTCTGTCAGAATCTGGAGGTAATTGAGTTCCCCTCAACTGTAGGAAGTATCGGAGCTTGTGCGTTCCAGGGCTGTGAAAAGCTGAGAAAGCTGTTCCTGCCCGACAGCATAAAGTTTATTGAAAACGATGCGTTTTCCTATTGTCCCAACATCACAATAACCTGTTACGAGAATTCCTATGTTCACAGGTACTGCACTAATGCGGGAATTGCTGTTGAGACTGTTTCAGAGGGCAAATCCTTAAGAGCAAAAATAGTTAAGGGAGGAATCTTTTAAATGGTAGAGCTTAAAATCGGTCAGGAAGTCGAAATGGAATACGGCGGAAAGGCTAAGGTTTTAAAGGTTATCGGCAGCGGCGGACAGGGTACCGTTTATCTTGTCGAATTCAACGGAATGAAGTGGGCGCTTAAGTGGTATGATATCAATAAGATCAAGAAGCCCAAGGATTTCCGCAACAATATTCAGAACAATATCAATGACGGTGCACCCAGCAACAAGTTCCTCTGGCCAAGATATCTTACCAAGGAAAATGCAGACGGTACCTTCGGTTATCTGATGGAGCTCAAGCCTGCAAGCTTTGATTCCTTCGTTGATATACTCAATACATACAAGATCGTTGTTGACCCTGTAACAGGCAGAGCAACCAAGCAGACTGTACGCTTTACAAGTCTTTATGCAATGGTCACTGCTGTTATCAATATTGTAAATGCGTTCAGACAGCTCCACCGTGCAGGTAAGAGCTATCAGGACCTTAACGACGGCGGCTTCTTTATCAATGTTGATACAGGTGCTGTTCTGGTCTGCGACTGTGACAACATCGCTCCCGACGGAAGCAACTTCGGTATCGGCGGTAAGCCGGGTTATATGGCTCCCGAGATCGTAAGAGGTGTTGCAAAGCCCAATGTTCAGACAGATAAATATTCTCTTGCGGTAGTTCTTTTCAAGTTCCTTTTCAGAGGAGATCCTATGGAGGGTGAAAAGGTGGTAAAGGATATCTGTCTTACAGAATCCTCCGAGCTGAGACATTACGGTCAGAATGCTGTCTTTGTATATGACCCCAATAATGCTTCAAATCGTCCTGTAAGAGGAATTCACGATAATGTTATCAAGTTCTGGAGACTTTACCCCGATTATATCAAGGAGGCTTTCATCAATTCCTTTACAACGGGAATTATGGATCCCAGCAAGCGTATAATCGAGAATGAGTGGCAGAAGCTGTTTATCAGACTCCGTTCCGAAATCATTCAGTGCGGATGCGGAAGAACAAACTTTACATCTATGTTTATCAAGGAAAATGATAAGTACAGATGTCCTAAGTGCGGTATGGAATTTTCCACTCTCGGTTTCAGCAACAGAGATTACCGTATGCCCCTTTACATCGGCTGTAAGTTCTATCAGTGTGAGATCGATCCCGATTCCGATGATTTTATCAGCGTAGCGGGTGAGCTTGTTGAAAATAAGCTTAAAGCCAATGTTATCGGTATTAAGGACTGCTCCGAAAAGACATGGAAGGTCAAAATGCCTGACGGTGCATTCTATGATATAGGTCCCGGAAAGGGCTTCCCCATATGGAATGGTCTTGAAATTGACTTCGGTGAAATCAAGGCGCAGATCTGAAACGGATAAGTCCGGTAAATCGTATGTATGCCGTCGTGAATGTACTTTATGCCATATATGAGACGGTACGATCCCAATTTATATACCCAAAATTCTTGGAAAGGAGAGTATGATCCGAATTGATACGGGTCGTACGAGTATATTATGAGTAACACCATTAATAATGATAATATTGAAAAAGAAGAGAACAGCACTGCTGCTGCGGTAGAGGATGCAGATCTGGACAGCGATCTTCTTGATTTTGATGATGACGATCCGCTCAGCGCTACCAGTGTATCCAAGAAGAGCCTTGTTATCTTCTTCCTTATCGATACATCGGGAAGCATGAGGGGAACTAAAATGGGTGAGCTTAATACCGTTATGGAAGAGCTTATCCCCGAAATACGCAGAGTCGGTGAAGCTGATACAGAAGTTAAGCTGGCAGTTCTTACCTTCTCTACAAATGTAAGCTGGATGTATTCAACTCCTGTAAATATTGAAGAGTTTGAATGGACAAGACTCCGTGCTGACGGTGTAACAAGCATGGGCGCCGCATTTAAGGAGCTTGCTCTCAGAATGTCAAGAAACGGCTTCCTTAACTCGCCTTCACTTTCCTTTGCGCCTGTTATCTTCCTTATGACAGACGGTTATCCATCCGATGATTACAAGGAGGGTCTTAAGGCTCTGGAGGCAAACAGCTGGTACAAGTTCGGTCTTAAGGCTGCTCTCGGTATCGGTAATGAGGCTAATGATGATATGCTTGCTGAATTTACAGGTACTAAGGATACTGTTGTTCATGCTTATTCCGGCGGTCAGCTTGCTCAGATGATCAAGATCGTAGCTGTAACTGCTTCTCAGATCGGAAGTAAGAGTATGACTCTTTCCGATGAGTCCAACAAGGAAATTGACGATGAGGACGTTTATGCCGCAAAGCAGAAGCTTCTCGGTCAGCAGATCCAGGAGTATGTAAATAACTCGGATGAAGTTGAAACTGTTTCTTTCGATACAGGCTGGTAATAGACGGATCGAAAGGAGTTGATTTCCCGTGTTTAAAGGATTCAGCCGATCAGTCATGGGTGCGAGCCATGAAAAGACCGGTATAGTATGTCAGGATAGCTCCAGTCATAAGATTGGAGAAGATTATGCTATTGCAGTCGTGGCAGACGGTCACGGAAGCAAGAAGCATTTCAGAAGTAATGTGGGTTCAAGGTTTGCAGTTGAAGCAACTATTGAAACTATTGCAAATTTTTATGAGAATGCTGAGGATTTCGAAAATAATTTCAGAAAGGATCATAAAAGGATCCTTAAGAATATCGAAAAGCAGATCATAGCTATCTGGAATGGCAAGGTCAATGAGCATCTTAAGTCAAACCCCGTTACAGCTGATGAAAAGAAGGATTTTACTGCCGAGGAATTTGAAAATATTGCTCCCGAGTCATATTACGGCTCGACACTTATCGCAGCGATAATGAGCAAAAGCTTTACCTTCGGCTTACAGATAGGCGACGGAAGTCTTGTTGCAATATATGAGGACGGACTTGCTGTCATGCCTATGGAATATGAAGAAAATGCACCCGCAAACATTACAGCTTCTATCTGTAATGCAGGTGCGGCTACAATGTTCAACAGCTTCTATGTAGCTGACAAGAAACCCCTTGCAGTCTTTACTTCAACAGACGGATTATATACGTCATTCGGCAAGGAAGCAGATTTCCTCAGCTATCATACGATCATTACAAATCAGCTTGCCGAATCGGAGGCTTTTGAGTCGGCAGTATATAAAAATCTGACAAAGAGATCACACTTCGGTACTGAAGATGACGTTTCACTTTCCTGCGTTTACAATACTGAAAATGTAGCAGAGTTCAGAGATGTTCTTAAGCAGCGGGTTGCTGACAGCAAAAAGAAATAATTTTCTGAATAATACGATATCCGAAACTGATATTGTGATTATTAATTTTAATATTGAAAGGTCGTTGGTTAGTTATGGAGATTGGTGCTTTTTATAACACAGCCAAAAATTATGCGGATAAGGTCAAGGAAAGCAAGCCGGGCTTCTGCTCAGACGCTGACAGCTCGATCACACTTATCATGACTGATTCTCAGGAGATCGTTACCGCTGTAACCGGCGTAAGAGTTGCTGAGGGTAATGTTGAGACTGTTTCTTCTGAGTATAATGCGGCTGTTCGCATCATGGCAGACAAGAAGGGCACTGCTAAGCAGATGGTTACCGTTAAATTCGGTGATTATTCTATTGTTAAGCCTTCCGTTGATTCACTCAATATGCTTATGCATATTTCAGCTGAAAACAGCAAGTGCAGCGTTATGACTGCTGAAGACAAGACAGTTACAGTATCTGAGATACTTTCTGAAACATCATCTGTTTCATCTGATCTTATCAGCAATGCTCCCAATACCGCAAATGTACAGCTTGGTGCGCCTGCTGAATATGTTTCAGGCTTTGATTTTGATGAAGATAATCCCTTCTTTGAGCCTAAATCAGATGCTCCTATGGCTGAAGCGCCTACACTTCAGAATCAGAATATTGCTACAAGCGGCGGCGGTTATTATAACTACGGTCAGCAGGGCTTCCCTCAGGGCGGCTATCCTCAGCAGGGTGGTTATCCTCAGCAGGGCGGCTATCCTCAGCAGGGTTATCCTCAGGGCGGCTATCCTCAGCAGGGTTATCCTCAGGGTGGTTATCCTCAGCAGGGTTATCCTCAGGGCTATCCTCAGCAGGGAGGTTTCCCTCAGGGCGGACCTCAGGGTTATCCTCAGCAGGGAGGTTTCCCTCAGGGCGGACCTCAGGGTTATCCTCAGCAGGGCGGTTTCCCTCAGGGAGCACCTCAGGGTTATCCCCAGCAGGGCGGTTTCCCTCAGCAGCCTATGAATCAGAATAATAATCCTTTCCAGGCTGCTCCTTATGCTTCCAGAAATACAGGTTCTGTATATATGTCCAAGAATGTTACTGAAGGAAGCCAGATGGTTTCGCAGTATCTTGGAAAGGGCGGAAGCACCTTCAAGAACAGACTTAAGAACTTTATGGGATCTGATGATTCAGAGGCAGCTGACAAGGCTGCAGAGGCAGCGCCTGCTCCCGAAGCGGCTTCTGCTCCTATGTCCAAGGATGAACTCTTAAAGCAGGCTCAGGAAAAGAAAAAGGCTGCTAAGATGAATTCCAAGATGAACGGCTGATAATACATATTTTAAGGGTATCTGTTTTATAGCGGATACCCTTTTTTCATATATTCAGAAAAAAATACTTGTTTTGATTTTACCGCTTGCAAAGTATATAAAAATATAGTATAATATAATCTGTGAGAATAATTACTGAAAAGGAGCAACTTTTTAATGTCTGCTGTAAGAAATACAGATGAAATAATAGCATCGCTGCGGCAGCTTGCACAGCTGAAAAATGATGGCGTTATCAATGAGGCTGAGTTTGACCGTCTTAAATCGGATCTGCTTTCAGGCAGAAATGAGCCTGTTTCCGAGGAAATTAAGGAATATGCAGATGATCTTTTCAGACTTGATGATGCTGTTGAGCAAAAAAAACAAAGCTCTGATATTGACGGAATAGATTTCAATATCGATCATGATGATGTGATAAGCTTTGAAAAAAAATCATCGGCTAACGGCATTACCGATATCAGAAGATATTTTTCCAGAATGAAAAAGGCTTATATTGCCCGTGACTGTGCCATAATGGACGCAGAGGCAATTTCTTCGCTTGCGGTCTTACCTGTTTTTATTATCGGGATCGCCGCTGCATTCTTCTTTTATTATCTGCTGATAATCTACGGTGAGGCGGAGCTGGGAACTAAGGAGCTTATAATATTTCTGCTTATCTGCGGCGGAGTTTTTCCTGCCTGTGTGATAATCCCAAATACCGTAAAGGCGGCAGGTAAAAGCCGTACAGCTCAGGAGGCTGATGAGGCTCTGAGGAAATATTATATAAAATCAGGGTATACACATATTCCTTATGAGTATACAAATCCTCATGTTTTAAGCAGGCTTGAAGAGATCATCGGGGACGGAAAGGCTGACAGCATTGAATATGCAATAAAGCTTCTCAGTGCAGCTATTTCAGATGATGAGGTGCTGGCAGAGGAAAAAAGGCTTGCAGATTTCTCCGACAGTGATGAAGCGGCTGAACGGGCGGCGGCTTTATATGTTGTGGGAAAGGGTCTTATCAATAAAATATAATCTGAAAGGAAATAAAAAAATGAGCGATTTATTTGAAGTTATCGGAAGCCGTATAAGCTACAGAGGAGAATACAAGCCGGAGGCTGTTCCCGAAGAGCATCTCAGGGCAATAATGGAAGCAGGTCTTGCTGCACCCTCAGGCTGCAATCAGCAGACAACATCTCTTATTGCGGTAAATGACAGGCAGGTTCTTGACAAGGTGCAGAGCTGTCTCAGAGAGAATTTAAAGCGTCCTATATGTCAGAGTGCACCCGCTGTGATATGCGTTCTTTCTCAGGATATCAAGTCATATCACGGAATGTCCTTCAGCAAGCAGGATTATGCGGCTGCAATACAGAATATGCTTCTTGCTATAAAGGCATTGGGTTATGACAGCTGCTGGTTTGAGGGATATATGACCGACGAAAGCGGAAACGGCAGAAAAATTGCAGATATTCTGGGAGTTCCCGCAGAATATGATCTGGTATGTATTCTTCCCGTAGGTATCGCGGCTGATACTGCAAAGCCGGTTGATAAGAAAGCATTTTCTGAAAGAGCATGGTTTAATTCCTTCGGCGGCTGATGATACATATTTACAAATAAAAAGCTGTACATTTCTTTTCGGGAAATGTACAGCTTGATTTTTTTATCTGCTTCTGTTTCTTTCATAAAGACGCTCAAAGCTGTCAACTGGCATAGGCTTTGCAAAATAATAACCCTGGAACATATCACAGCCCATTTCACTGAGGAATTTCACCTGCTCGGCTGTTTCAACGCCCTCTGTTATAACAGGCATGCCAAGCTGTTTTGAAAGGCTGATTATCATCTGAAGGATCTTCTTGCTTCTGTCCTCGTCCTCGGCTTTTTTAAGGAATGCCATATCGATTTTAAGTACGTCAACATGGATATCCTTAAGCATATTAAGTGAGGAATATCCGCTTCCGAAATCGTCCATTTCAACAATAAAGCCTGTCTGTCTCAGCCTTGAAATAAGCTCAAGCTGACGGTTGAAATCCATAACAACAGCGGTTTCGGTGATCTCAAGCTTTATTACCTTCGGGTCTATCTGATATTTATTTACCAAATCGGTGAATACCTGATAGATGTTAAGGAAATAAAAATCTCTTGGGGAGATGTTTACAGAGATATAAAGATCGGTTTTGCCCTCGTCCTTCCATTTGCGCAGTTGCTTGCAGGCAGTCTCCCATATAAACATGTCAACATCGGAAATAAGTCCGTTTTTCTCAAATACGGGGATAAATGAACCGGGCATGATCTGACCCTTTATCGGGTGCATCCAGCGTACCAGTGCTTCCGCCCCCAGAAGCTTACCGTCTGATGACATCTGAGGCTGGAGATACATCTTGAACTGTTCCTGTGCTATAGCTGCACCCAGATCGCTGATAAGCTCCTGTTCAAGCATGATATTGTCTCTGAGCGCATTGTCGTAATAGGCTATACGCTTATGGTAATCGCCCTTTATGGAGGCGATAGCCATTCTTGCACGGTCACACATTACAGAAACAGGCAGATTATGGTTGGTGACCTCATATACGCCTACGTAATTTATCATCTGAAATGTGTTGTGTCCTTTGCCGCTGTAGTAAAATGCGTTCTGAGCTTCGGTTACAAATTTCTGTTCATTGAAATGCTGTTTAAGTATCAGAACGCCGAAAATATCATTTCCGAGACGGCCGTATACAAGTATATCGGGCAGCTTTAACCTGTTTCTGAGAGTATATGCAAAGTTTGTAAGTACTGTATCGCCGAATTTTGTACCGAAAAAGTCATTTATCATTTTGAATTCCTTGATATCGGTACAGATTATATAAAATTCAACGGTGGGATTTGCAACGAAATATTCTCTGCATTTTTCATAGAAGCGTTCCTTATTGTAGATACCTGTGAGAGCGTCATGTGTAGCTAAGTAGCGTTCCTTCTTAAGCTTTTTATAATCCTCGGTGGAATTGGTAATAGTGAAATATCCGCCCTGGAGCTGATTTTTACCGTCGGTTATGCGCTGCAGCTGTATCTTAAGGATAAGCTCCTCTTCGCCTCTGTAGAATGTCATTTCCCTTGTGAATTCATTGGTGTTATTGAGATATTCCGAATGACACCATTCAGCTAATGTCACATCGTCTTCGGTTTTCGGGGGATTTATTCTTTTGATAAGCTGTTCGGCAGCATCATTGCAGAAAAGCTCTTCTCCGTCCTTATCAAGAACATAAAGTCCTACAGACATTCCCTGAGAAATGTCCATAATGGTTTTTGAAATAAGCCGCTGGGGAGTATATACAAGAGAACAGTAGTAAATGCACACGCCTTCAATTACATATCCCACTACGGAAAAATCTATTTCCGATTCGGTCATAAAGAAATTCATTCCCACAAGAACAGTAAGTACGATCGCTATAAGCAGATATTTTGAACGGTAGAAAGCAGGTGAATTGAATGCCTTATAATATAATGTGATAAGCGTAAAAACAGCCAGCATCAGGATAATGGCATAATGTGTATAGAACAGATTAGTCGTATCAATGTGGAAATAGATCTCGTCTTCAAAGAGAGTGCTTTCCTTGATGCTGAATAAATGTCCGAATGGAATATTAAGCAGTATGGATATACAGTCTGCGGTCAGGACAAGATACATGATCTTTTTATTTACGTATTTTTTAAAATCCTCACCCATATAGATTATTGAAAATCTGAACAGGAAATACAGCATCCAGTCGGCACAGATAAAATAAATGCTGTAATTTATAAGTGCTATTGTTTTGTTTATCATCAGAAGGGAGATGAAATTTACAAAAACAATGGCAAAGCCTGTTATGAGAGTACGGCGGACGATCTGCGCCAGCTCATATTTGTTTTTTTCCTTATAGGTTTTGAATATGCATATTCCCAGCATACTCATTGCAAGCATCATTGCAACAGCCAGTGTTATCTTCATTATATCACCTGTTGATATCAGATTATAAAATATAAATAACATTTTTGTTATTCAGTTATGTAAGTATACTATTATAAATATACCATAGAATATAAAGAAATGTCAATAAAAGCATTTAAATATTTCATTAACATAGAATATTTCATATATAATTATAAGTATTATATATAGTATATCGGTCATAAGCGGTAATATATTAATATAGACAACCTTTTATTAAGAAATACATTATAAAAAATTCAGCTGTTGTCATATACGGATATACTGCGTAAAACAGGGGAAAACTGTTGTTCCTGAAATTGTATTATAGCCGAAAAACTGCGTAAATACAAGCATTATAGCTGTTTTTATATTAAAAATAAACATAATGGATTAATTAAGCTGTTATTAAATTGTAATATGTAACGATTTTTTTTCAGTTTGTTGACATTTGATAGTTTTTATTGTATAATATGCTTATAAATTGATTGTAAAACTATGCATTGTAACATTATTTATTTTTATATGGAGGAATTGATTATGGCTAAGGCTAAGAAGAACGAAGCTGTAGAAGCTGTTGCTGCAGTTGAAACAACAGAAGCAGCAGAGGTTAAGACTCCCGCAAAGAGAGGCAGAAAGCCCAAGGCAGAATCAGCATCCGCTGAGGCAGTATCTGTTGCTGTTTCCGTTGATGAGGCTGTTAAGGCTGAGGAAAATGCTGCTGTAAAGAAGACTGTTACCAAGAAGGCAGCCACTCCCAAGAAGGAAAAGGCAAAGGCTGATGTTCATCCTTATGATGAGGTTATTGCTGCTGCAAAGAAGAATACTTCAAAGGCAAAGGCTGCAGTTGATTTTGCTGCACAGATCACTTTCAACGGCTCCGATACAGGCGTATGCTATGTAAAGGCTGTTGACGGTGCTGTTGATGTTCAGCCCTATGATTATAAGAATGCAGATCTTTATGTTGATGTTGATTTTGACACATTTGCAGATCTTCTTGCTAAGAAGACAACTGCTGCTGACGCTGTCAAGAAGGGCAAGCTTGAAATGAGCGGTGCTCCCGTAAGCGTTATGGCTGCTTTCTGCTCTGTTCTTTTCTGATAAGCTTATACTATGCTGAAAATGCAGGCTGTTTCCGTTATTCCAACGGAAACAGCCTTTTGCATTTCGGTTTTGTTCTATGAAAATGAATTCGGTGTTCCAATAATGTTCATAAACGGTTAAGCATACTATTCTTGACAATATGCATAGAATATTATAAAATATTCTTAAGGATATATTGTGAAAAAGTGAAATGAATTGAAGGAAAGAGGAAATGGTATCATGAAAAAATTTTTATCTGCTGTGACAGCAGCAGCGGCAGCTTGGCTGATGGCTGTGAATGTATTTGCGGAGGATTATGTTGCAGACGTATCTGAAGCAGTGAAATCATCAAACTGGGGACAAAGCTATGTTCTTTATGATTATGATTTCAAAGCCGATCAGCTGAGTAAGGATTCACAGATCATTGTAAATTATCAGCTTATTGATTTTGAGGGTGAGCCTGAGACTGCTCCCATTGAGCTTATAGTACAAAGCTGGAGCGAAGAAAATACTGAGATAGCCAACGATAAGATGGGTGTATGGGCAAAGGTCGCTCCATCGGAATATTCCGAAACCGAGGCGGTTTTTGAGTATGATGATATTATTGCCGCATACGGTACGGATGATCTGCAGTTTGTAAATGCCCTTAATGTAGGCGATACAAGTATATGTACCGTTATCTGTACGGGAATGACGATCACAAATGTAGGTGCAAAGGCGGCTGAGCCTGAAAAGGAGGAGCAGCCAAAGGGATCGGGCATAAATGAGGAGTTTGTAATTGAGGCTCCCGTAAAGGCTTCCGGCTGGAACGAAAGCTGCAGGCTGACTGCTTCGGATTTTGATTCAACAAGAATTGCCTATGAAACTACCGTTGTTGTAGATTATACCCTTGACGGCTCTGCAAGCTTTTCGCCTGTTACCATGGTGCTTGAAAGCAAAAACAATACTACATCTCCAAAGGCGGACGAGGAGGGATTTGTAAGCGTCAAGGTAGCTCCCATATCCTACGATAATCAGTCGGCGGTATTTGATACAAAGAGTATCGTAAAGGCATACGGTACAGGTAACTTTTCCGAGCTTTATGATTTTTCTTTCTGTGCGTCGGGAATTGATCTTACGGTGGATAAGGTCACTTTTACCGATGTGAACAAGAACGGAGAGAGAGGTCTTATTGATCCTGAGGCTGAGGAGCCTGAAAAGGAGCCTATCCCGATAATGACTGTAATAATCGTTATTGCTTCGATCGTTCTTGTGGGTATTATTGCACTGTTTATTTACAGTAAGGTAAGCAGCAGCAAGGCGTATGACGTTTCAAGCGGCAGGTATATCAAGAAATAAAATGACAATAAACTGACGAAAGGGGGAGAATATATGGATATGAGTTTATTTGATATTGTTTTCCGTATGATCTCGATATTCGCAGTATGTCTGGTCATAAGCGGTATTGCGGCTGTTGCCTATACATTAAGAACATACGCTAAATTTGAAGACCCTGAAAATGCAATGAAGTATTACAGGGAAAGCTGTACAAATATGCTGTCACACCGTATTCTCCGCAGTATCATACTTATTGCAGCCGCAGTTTTTTACGGCTATGTCATATTCACACGAAATAATTTTGAGGAAATGGCAGACAGAAGGCTTTATTGTATTGCAACCGTTATAATTGCTATTGCCGCAGATGTGCATATTTTTTCAAATGCAGGTGATTTTGCCGCAAGGATAAGACTTCTGCATCATATCAGGGATACATATAATATAAGCGAGGGGGTTATCTCAAACTGGTTTGTTGACCTTGATGATGATGATTACCCCGAAGAGCTTGAATTCAATATTATTGACGGAAAGGTCATGCGAAGGTTTGTTATCAATCTGAAATTCAATACCATTCGTGAGGGTGTTCCTGTTGATAAGAATGAGGAAGAATAGACTGAAAAATAATACGGACTGCCGTTTTATGCTGCGGCAGTCCGTTATTTTATATAAGTGTATCGATCAGCGCACGGCAGCCGCTTACGATATCATCATAGGTCACTGTGAAATTCCGTGTATACCATGGGTCAGCAACATCTGCGCCCGTGGTATATTCAAGAAGCTTTCTGACCTTGTTTTCGGGGTCTGAGCCGAATATCCTGTTGATAAAGCGGATATTTGATTCGTCCATCGCAAGAAAAAGATCGTATTTGTCATAGTCGCTTTTTTTCAGCTGTACCGCTGTTTTTCCCTTGCAGGATATATTATGCTTTTTAAGCTCCTCACGGGCGGGAGGATATACGGGATTTCCTATCTCCTCGGTGCTTACTGCAGATGAGGCAATATAAAAATCATCGGATAAGCCTGCCTTTGCGGTCATATCCTTTAATATGAATTCAGCCATTGGGGAGCGGCATATATTGCCGTGGCATACGAACATTATTCTGTGCATTGGGGTTACCTCGCTTTTTATTTTGATCTGCTTTATTATACTATATTTAAGTTTGTTTTTCAATAGCTTTCTGTAATATTTTCGGAAAATCGCAGTCTGACAGGTTACAAAGTACCCACAGCTTTTTATGACAGCTGAATTTACTGTTGCAAAATCCGACAGAATATGCTATAATTGATATATATCACTTAAGGAGCTGTTTACTATCAAAAAAAATGATCTGAAATTACCCGAACCGTCACCCTCATATAAAAAGGCGTGGAGGACCGTTCTGGGACTTACAATAGCTGCGCATCTTGTATGCTCCATGTATCTTAATCTTCTGGGCGGAATAGGCTTTGCTATGAATAATTATGCAAACGCAGGTATCGGTCTTTTTATTTCAGTGGCTTTTCTGACCGCAGGAATAGCACTTATCGGACGGGGAAGAATGATACTTCCGCTGATAATGAATATTATAGGTACGGGCGGATATGTATATGCTATATCTGTTATAGGCGCTATACGACATGAAAAAATTCCAAAGGAGGCCACTGAGCCGCTTATGGCAAGGATATATCCTGCCATAAGTGTTACGGTGCTGCTGCTTGTTCTTATAATAATGAATTATTTTTCACCCTATCAGGAAGCAAAGCGGGAGGCAAAGCGAAAGGCACGGTATGAAGCAGTTGAAAGACCTCTTACAAAGGACGAAAAAATAATCTGATTTGTTACTTTTGCAGTACTTATTTTATAATATTCGTCATTTTTGTGACTTGAAAAATAATACATAATGTGATAAAATTGTATTGTATGCATGGAACTGAAATAAAATGCTTACTATATAATGATATATGAAAATGGAGAGGCTGAAAAATGAGTGTTACGATAAAAGATGTGGCAAGGGCGGCAGGCGTGTCTGTAGCAACTGTTTCACGAGTGCTTAACAGCAGTGCGACCGTTTCCGAGGCAACCGCTCAGCAGGTAAATGATGCAATAGATGCTCTCGGCTACAGCCCGAATTTTCTCGGACGTAATCTGAGAAAATGCGAAACCAATAAAATACTTGCGGTTATCCCGTCAACAGAGCATACCTTTTACAGTGATATTTTAAGAGGTCTTCAGGATGCCGCTTCACCTGTGTATGATGTTATCATCAGTACATCTCACAGCTATCTTGCAACGGAAATGCGTCTTCTGAATATGCTTTTCAACCGTACTGTTGACGCTGCCGTTCTTCTGGGAACTCAGCTTGATGCCGATAAGCTGAATGAGCTTAACGGAAAATATAATCTTGCCCTTTGCTGTGAGCGTGTTGAGGGTGCAAAGCTGCTTACTGTCACTATTGATGATGAAAAGGGCGCATATGACGCTACCGAAGTGCTTATAAAAAAGGGTCATAAGAGAATAGGTCTGGTAACTGCAGCAAATTCCGCTCCCTCATCCACAGACAGAGAAAAGGGCTACAGGGCAGCACTTTCAAAGCATGGTATAGGATTTGACGATTCTATAGTATACAGAGGCTCATATGACTATGAGGACGGTGCAATGGGATATCATAAGCTTATGAATGCTCCCGAACCGCCTACGGCAATTTTCTGTATTTCCGATATCCTTGCAGTAGGTACCGTCAGATGTGCTCATGAGGACGGTCTTGAAGTGGGTAAGGATATAGATGTTATGGGCTTTGACAATACCACTCTCAGCAAGATATATATCCCCGGAATAACAACAGTTGCTCAGCCCGGATATGAAATGGGCTTTACTGTAATGAAAAAGCTTCTGGAGAATATGTCCTCGGAATATAAGGATAACAGTCATATAAAGCTTTCTCACAGCATTGTTTCAAGAGAATCGGCAAGGCTTGATGATGCAGTAAAATAAAAACGTTTTCACCGAAAGGAACAGTATAATGAATCAGGAAAAAATAAACAGAATAAATGAGCTTGCAAGAAAGTCAAGAACTGCCGAGGGTCTTACCGAGGAGGAAAAGGCTGAACAAGCTGTTCTCCGTCAGGAATACCGTGACGGCGTAAAGAGAAATCTTACAGGTCAGCTTGATAATATTGAATTTGTTGATGTTGATAAAAAGTAAGACGGAGAGCTGAAATGAATACAAAATTTGATCTGTTTGATATAAACACCCTTGCTACACCCTGTTATGTGACCGATGAGGGACTTCTGCGGAAAAATCTTTCAGTACTTAAAACAGTACGTGAGCGGACAGGCTGTAAGATACTTCTTGCACAGAAGGCATTTTCAATGTATGAGACCTATCCTATGATAGCGGAATATCTCGACGGCACTACCGCCAGCGGACTGAATGAAGCGCTTCTGGGTCATGAGTATATGGGAAATAAAGAGGTGCATGTTTATTCGCCTGCTTATCGTTCCGATGATTTTCAGAAGCTGACACAGATATGCGATCATATTGTTTTCAATTCCTGTGAGCAGTGGAAAAAATATCGTGACATGGTGAGCAAATCGGGCAGGAATATAAAATGCGGAATACGCCTTAATCCCAAATATTCCGAAATCGAAACGGATATTTATAATCCGTGCTTTACAGGCTCCCGACTTGGAACTACAAGGGATAATTTTGACCCTTCATGCCTTGAAGGAATAAGCGGTCTGCATTTTCATACCATGTGTGAGCAGAACAGCGATACACTGGAGCGGACTGTTCATGCGGCAGAGGAAAAATTCGGAGAATATTTCGCTCAGATGGAATGGCTGAATTTCGGCGGCGGACATCATATAACCCGTGAGGATTATGATGTGGAGCGTCTTATCCGTATCATTGACTATGTTCAGCAGAAATACGGTGTGCAGATGTATCTGGAGCCGGGCGAGGCAGTTGCGCTGAATGCAGGTTTTCTTGTTGCAGAGGTGCTTGATACAATGAAAAACGGCATGGATATTGCCATTATCGATGCCTCTGCGGCGTGTCATATGCCCGATGTTCTTGAAATGCCCTATCGACCCAATATAATCGGTTCGGGCAAGGCAGGGGAGAAGGCATATACCTATCGTCTGGGAGCGGCTACCTGTCTGGCAGGAGATATTATCGGGGATTATTCCTTTGATGAACCTCTTAAGGCAGGGGACAGGCTTGTTTTCTGTGATATGGCTATTTATTCCATGTGCAAGAACAATACCTTTAACGGAATAAATCTTCCCGACATCTGTTATAATACCTCGGAGGGAATGAAGCTTATCAAACGCTTCGGCTATGAGGATTTTAAGTGCAGATTATAAATATAAGCGGTACAGACTGTGCAAAACAGTCAGTACCGCTTTATTGCTATTTGCAGGACTATTTATTACTTCGGCAATTAAACAGTTTGATTAACTATTTATAAATTACAATAATTGTCGTATCTGCGACATTTTTGAAAATCAAGCACCGAGCAATCAAATTATATTATTGCCGAAGTAATAAAGAACGCTGATCAAATCGCTTTACGACCCGTTTAGTGACGATGGCTGTGCCTTAAATATTTCTGATCTCGTCCTCACATATATCATTCCAATTCTTATTAAGCATTTTTATTACAGCACTGTAGCTGATCTCTTTTGGTACTACCTTATAATGAAAAGGGCTGGTTTCAGACAGGGCTGTGACAACTACGGTTTTCTTGGACGGAAAAAATGACAGTTTATGTATATCTGTACATACCACTTCATTTTTTGGACTTGACATGGCATCGGTTATTGCTTTCATCAGTTCAGCATCTCTTTGTGCCATTAATGCAAAATCAAATGTCATCATCATAGTATTCTTAACCACCTACTTTAAAATCATTCTGTAAATAAAAAAATCCACAGGTCAAGCCACCTGTGGATCTGGTGCGGCAAATGGGACTTGAACCCATACGTCGAAGACACACGCACCTCAAACGTGCCTGTCTGCCTATTCCAGCACTGCCGCATATAATATTTTTTGTTATCTCCTGACAACATAAATTATTATATCATGTAAATATGCATTTGTCAATGATTATTTTTGCAAAATTTCAAGTTTGTACAATATAAACAAAATTCATGAAGTGAATATAGCGATACTTTGTATTTATGCAAATTCTTTAGTGCTCACTGTCCAATATGAGAGTGAAACTTTTTATCAAACAAAATTATGAAAAACTGTTGCATTTTTTCGGGAAATAGTTTATAATAAATATGTATATTTATTTTGATGATAAGGAGAATGTATCATGTACGCAGATCTTATGGATTCAATCGGTTTTGTTTCATCCGTTGACAAGGAAGTGGGCGAAGCTATGGCGGACGAGCTTGCAAGACAGCGCCGCAATTTAGAGCTTATCGCAAGTGAAAATATCGTTTCCCCTGCAGTAATGGCTGCAATGGGCTCTGTTCTTACAAATAAGTACGCAGAGGGCTATCCCGGAAAGAGATATTACGGCGGCTGCCAGTGTGTTGACGTTGTTGAGCAGATCGCTATCGAGCGTGCCAAGGAGCTTTTCGGTGCAGGCTATGCCAATGTACAGGCTCATTCGGGCGCACAGGCTAATACAGCTGTTTACTTTGCACTTCTCAACCCCGGCGATACAGTAATGGGTATGAGCCTTGCTCACGGCGGTCACCTTACACACGGTTCACCCGTTAATATGTCAGGTAAGTACTTCAACTTCGTATCCTATGGTCTCGGTGAAAACGAGGTCATTGACTATGACGATTTTGAAAAAATGGCTAAGGAATGCAAGCCCAAGCTTATCGTAGCAGGTGCTTCCGCATATCCCAGAGTTATTGACTTTGAAAAGCTTTCCGCTATTGCAAAGAGCGTAGGTGCATATCTTATGGTGGATATGGCACACATTGCAGGACTTGTTGCCGCAGGTGTTCACCCCTCACCCGTGCCCTATGCAGATGTTACCACAACTACCACACACAAGACCTTAAGAGGACCCAGAGGCGGTCTTATCCTTACAAACAATGAGGAGCTTGCTCTTAAGATCAATAAGGCTATCTTCCCCGGAATCCAGGGCGGACCTCTTATGCATGTTATCGCAGGCAAGGCAGTATGCTTCGGTGAGGCTCTGAAGCCTGAGTTCAAGGAATACGGAAAGAACATCGTTGCAAATGCACAGGCACTTGCAAAGGGACTTCTTGACAGAGGCTTAGATCTTGTTTCAGTCGGTACAGACAATCATCTTATGCTGGTTGACCTTCGTCCCTTTGACCTTACAGGCAAGGAGTTCGAGCACCGTCTCGATGAAGTATTCATCACTGTAAACAAGAACGCTATCCCCAACGATCCTCAGAAGCCCTTCGTAACAAGCGGTATCAGAGTAGGTACACCCGCAGTTACAACAAGAGGTCTTGATACATCCGATATGGAAAAGATCGCAGAATTCATGTACCTTGCAGCGAAGGACTTCGACAACAATGCCGAAGCTATCCGTGCAGGCGTTACAGAGATCTGCAGCAGACACCCTCTTTATGAATAATATAAACTGATAATATCATGTAAAGGCAGGAGGCAACGCTTCTTGCCTTTATAATTGTTATAGATTATTTATGTCATTCCCGATTTAATCAAATATTAATTTATATATAATTGTCATGTAATCTATACGGTATACAATAGTACCTGTTATATGTTATTACTTCGGGAGTGACTGAAATGAAAATACGCTTTATCAAGCCGGGAAATCCGCCCTATAAACCCTGCCTTGAAAACCTGTTTACCTATAATAAATATATCAGGACGCCGTCAAACGGTCTGCTTACCCTTGCGACCATAGTTAAGGAGCATATTCCCGATACGCTTATGTACAGCGAGGGAATATCTGAAATAGTATGGTCAGATGTGCTTGATGCGGATATTGTATTTATAGGTATCTTTACCTTTGCCGCCGACAGAGGATATGAGCTTGCAGAGCATATCAGAAAAAACAGCACCGCAAAGGTGGTAATGGGAGGACTTCACGCTACACTGTGTACCGAAGAAGCAGCCGCCCACTGTGATTATGTGCTGACGGGCGAGGGCGATGAAACTATACTTAAGCTGATATCCTCAGTTGAAAATAATACTGCCCCTGATTTTGCAGGAGCGGCTTATATGAAGGACGGAAAGCTTATTGATCACGGCAGAGCACCTCTTCCTATGGATATAGACGTTATCCCCGACAGGAATTTATGCTATAATTTCAAAAAAATGGCGGCATATAATACCATATGGCCGCAGGTCCATGCCTCAAGGGGCTGTCCTCATAACTGCGGTTATTGTTCACTTGTTGCCGCATTCGGCAGAAAGGTGCGTTTCCGTTCACCCGATAATGTGGTCGAGGATATAAGACAGGCAATAGATTTTTTTGATAAAGGTCATCACAGACTGTCACGCTTTGTATGGATAACCGATGATAATTTCTTTGCAGATCGTAAATGGGCAATGGAAGTACTTGACAAGATAATCGACAGCGGAATAAAATATACCTTTTCGGTGCAGGCAAGGTATGAGGTAGGCTTTGACGATGAAATGCTGGAGCTGCTGAAAAAAGCAGGATTTGAGGAGCTTGCCATGGGCATTGAATTTCTTGAGGACGAAGCCTTTGAAAGCTATAACAAAAAGAGTACATATTCGGAAATACTCCGTTCTGTAAAGAATATTCAGAAACACGGGATACGTGTAAGAGGACTTTTTATCGTAGGTGCGGATAATCATACAAAGGGCGTAGGAGAAAGACTTGCGGATTTTGTTATTAAAAACGATATCTGCGGAGTACTAATACAGTCCATGTATTTTATCCCGGGTACTCCCGTTTATGATACTCATAAGGATAAGCTTATCGATAAAAACTGGTCAAGGTGCGTGGGAAAGGTAGTTCACTATCCCGAAAAAATTTCCCCTTATGAGCTGCAGCAGGAGATAATTATCGCAAGCAGAAGGATATATTCTGTAAAACGTCTTATTCATGCGATACTGCATAAAAGGGGAGTGGAAAGGATTCTATTTATGGGAGAATATTTCTGGCATAAAAGTATTCGTGCTCAGCTGAAAAAGGAGCTGCCTTATTTAAAAAGTATTTCACAGTAAAATATGCATGGGAGTAGATTAAAATGAATACACCGCTTGCGGACAGAATAAGACCGCAGACAATAGACGAAGTAGTCGGTCAGAAGCATCTTCTTGGAGAGGGAAGAGCCCTCAGAAGAATAATTGACAGCGGAAATATACCGAATATGATTTTTTACGGTGCATCGGGGGTGGGAAAAACCACGGTTGCACGTATAATAGCCAAAAACAGCGGAATGAGACTTCATAAGCTGAACGGAACAAATGCGTCCGTTGCCGATATAAAGGACGTTATTGCCGATACAGGCTCCATAGACGGCTGCAACGGCGTATTGCTTTATTTAGACGAGATACAGTATCTTAATAAAAAGCAGCAGCAATCGCTTCTTGAATATATTGAAAACGGTCAGATAACACTTATCGCCTCAACTACCGAAAATCCGTATTTTTATGTATATAACGCTATATTGAGCCGATGTGCAGTCTTTGAATTCAAGGCTGTTACCGCCGAGGACGTTATCCCCGCGGTAAACCGTGCCTTTGCGATAATGGCGGAGGAAACGGGGGTAAAAGTCAGAGTTGCAAAGGGAGTTGCGGAGTATATCGCAAGGGGCTGCGGCGGAGATGTAAGAAAATCCGTAAGCACTGCGGAGCTTTGCGTGCTTGGTGCATATAATGACGGCGTTACGGCATCTGTTACCTTAGAGGAAGCAAAGGAGCTTACTCAGCGCAGTAATATGCACTATGACCGTGACGGCGATTATCATTATGATATACTGTCCGCACTGCAGAAATCAATACGGGGCTCAGACGAAAATGCGGCGATACATTATGCAGCAAGACTTATCGAAGCAGGGGATATCATATCCCTTTCAAGAAGACTTCTTGTTATAGCCGCAGAAGACGTGGGACTTGCCTATCCACAGGCGATACCTATAGTAAAGGCGTGTGTTGACAGTGCAATGCAGCTGGGACTGCCCGAAGCACGTATTCCTCTGGCAAATGCAGTGATACTTCTTGCAACGGCTCCAAAGTCAAATTCCGCATATCTTGCAATGGACAGCGCACTTGATGATGTACGGAATATCGAATGCGGAGATTTCCCCAGACATCTGCAGAACAAGCACTGCGACGGTGAAGATGCGGAAATAAAGGGACAGCATTATCTATATCCCCATGATTATCCCAATCATTATGTAAAGCAGCAATATCTGCCCGATCCTATAAAGGATAAGGTATATTATAATTTCGGTGACAATAAAGCCGAACAGGCTGCACTTATGTACAGTAAGAAGATAAAGGGCTGAAAAAAGCTGTATCATACATGATAAAAATGTATGATACAGCTTTTATTATTGCTTCTTTTTAGTTGTTTTAAGGAGTATAGCCGATAAGGCAGCCGCAGATACGGCAAGTGCCGCAGGCAGCGTATAATTGTTTACAGGTTCGGGTGAATCCTCGGCAGAATCACCTGCCGCAACATTTTCCTCGGTAACGACAGATATATCCGCAGAGGGATCGTCCATATAGACCCAGCCCTCTGAACCCCATATATACGGGATATATCCCCATGTTCCCTTATCGTCCTTGTAAACCTTGTATATGTAGTTAGTCCAGTCGGAAGGGTATTCCTCAAGGGTCTGTGTAAGAGCGCCGCCCGGGTACTGCCACAGATTGATAGGCTTGTCAGTCTTATAATCCGCAAATTCCTTGTTATAGAGAGTTATCTCGTTTTCATGTTCCTCCAAAAAGGAAAAGTTATCATAGATGACCTCGCAGTTGTGCATTTCCACCCACCATAGCTTTTCACTGTCCTCACCTGAAATAAAGCCGCCCCATACAGTGCCGTTTTTGTCCGAATAGCTGTAAAGGATAGTTCTCTTGCTGCCCTCGGAAAATTTGCCCACGGCATTTCCGTTTGGAGCGTCATATACAGTACAGTCCTTGATAATATTGTATTTTCTGCTTTCGATATAATCTATATCCTTGTTGTTTTCGTTATAAAAGCTGTCATCAATAGGCTCCCATATCAGATCTGCATGAGCGGATATACCGCAGGAAAGCATCGCCGATACTGCCGCACAAACAGCAAGTGATTTTTTTATGTTCTTCATTTTATGATCGCCGCCATTCAATTTAGTTATAGTTTTATAATATTATCTGAATAATATATCCTGTAAAAAAGGAAAACGCATTCATTCCCACAGAACAGGCAAGAGGATTTTTTACATCGGAATATTTTCTGAATATAAGATACTCTGCCGAAACCGCCCCGATTTCAAGAGGAAGCTTAACCGCCCATGTATTTACAGCTATTTCGGAAGAAATAATATGATACATCAGATTTAC
>JAFUOZ010000001.1 GCA_017481565.1 Oscillospiraceae bacterium
ATTCCGTTTTATATGCGAATTCATAATGCTTACATTTCTTCTCAGAAATTTCTTTGCCGCAATGGTAATTGGCTATATCTATATGGAAGCTTCTTTTATGATGATTATATTGGTAGAAGACGCAACAGATTTTAAGTTCAATTACATATTATCTGTATCAAATCTTTTAAGCTTATGCTCCTATTCAAATAGCAAAATGGGATATGTAAACGGTGAGGATATCCTGCTTTATGATTTTTCACTTGAACCGTCCTATATTATCGGAACAATACTTGTATCGTTGATAATGGGTACTCTTTGCCTGCTGCTTGCATACAAGAATTTTGAAAAAGCAGATATGAAATAACGGGAGGTATTTGTCACAATGAAAAACATAATCAGATCTCAGCTTTTTCAGCTGAAAAAGGAAACTCTTATCTGGATAAGTCTGACAGCCGTTTCTGTCATGTCACTTCTGACTATTCTTACGGTAATATCCATGAAGCCGGGTCAAGAATTTGTCTGCACAGGCTCTGAATATTTCGCAATGGGAATAGGCTTTTCATACAGCTTCCCTATGATATTCCTGTCAATAATGTCATCTACGGTATGCTGTTCCGACTTTACCGACAAAACCACCAATTATGAGCTTATGTCAGGTCATCTGAGAAAGGACTCCTACTTCGGTAGAGCTGTTGTATGTATCGGACTTGGAATTATCGGTTCAGCGATCATTATCTCACTTCCCGTAATAGTTTCGACCATTGTATTTGGCTGGGGCGATAAGCTTAAGGTATCTGACGTTGTAATGCGTATTCTTCTTATGCTGCTCCCCTATGCAAGATTCTGCTGTGAAATGATCTGCATTGCCTTTATACTGAAAAATCAGTATATTGTAATGGGATTTGGAATGATGCTTTCCATGGTTTCCATCGGACTACCTACTTTTCTGGAGAACAGCGGCTCTGCTATTACAAGCATTACAAATCTGTATCAGCTTTCATTAACTGATATATGGTCTACCTTCGGACTATATGAAGCAAACTGGCTGGCTGAGCTTACCGCATCTTCCGAACTTGTTATTTCAACTATCCTATGCTCAGCAGGCTTTTCGGCTGCTGCTCTTTATCTCGGATATATGTTCTTTAACTCCGATGACATACACTAAAAAGTGAGGCGTTTATAAATGATAACTGCTGATATTATTTTAATTATACTTGGACTTTTATTCTCAATAGCTCTTTATATTATTGCAGGCTTTGCAGTAAAGATAATAACACCCAACTGGAAAATAGTATATGCCGTTCCTTTTCTTATTTCAATAATAATTGCGGCAATATACGGCTTTGAGGTATCAATGCTTGGAGTATATATAGGTACTGCGGTATTTCTTGCAGGCTTTGTAAAGGACGATCTGCGTATCCGCAGAATTGCCTGCATTGTCGGTGCTGTATGCACTGTGATATCAATTCCTGTATGTATGCTGAATAACGATTACCGTACAGTAAGCTATGTTGATGATTTCAACGCCGGCTTCAAAAAAATGAAGAAGTACTATATTCTTGCCGAGCATAAGGGCATTGACTGGGACGAGGTTTATAATAACAGTCTCCCATTATTTGAAAAGGCTGACGAAACTCATGACGAAGTGGATAATTATATTGCATGGCTTTATTTTACAAAACAGTTCAGGGACGGTCATGTGGGATACGTTCCCCACAAGAATTATGACGACATTCATGAAAGAGCCTTAAGACGTATTGCAGGAAATGATTACGGTCTTTCCATGATGACCTGTGCAGACGGAAGGATTGCCGCTGTAAATGTTGAGGAAAACAGCATTCTTACCGATGCGGGAATACATAACGGTACGATAATCACCTTATGGAACGGCAAATCCCCCGATGAAGCAGCCGATGACTCCGAGCTTTTCAAGGTCATGCCCTATTCCGACAAGGACAACGAAGCCTTCTTCCGTGTGCTTCATGCGGCAGGAACAGGCGGAGATACCGTTGATATATCCTATCTTGACGATAACGGACAGGAACAGAATATCACTCTTTCAAAGCTTGGCGATTATTATGACCGATATAAAGAAACATACGATACTGTAAATCAGGGGCTTGAAGCAGGTCATATGTCATGGACAGAGATAAATGAAAAAACAGCTTGTCTCCGCATAAAGATGATGCAGTACGACAGCAATGCAAGCTATGACCAGATGAAGATCTCTATAGTATCTGCATTAAAGGAATACAGGGAAAGAGACTTTACCAATATTGTTATTGATCTTCGTAACAACGGCGGCGGCTCAGGCGAAATGGTACAGGTAATATCGGAAGTATTCTCACCCAAGGGCGCACACTTCTATTTTACAGACGGTCTCTGGGACGGTGACAATAATTGCTTTGCAACTGATCCCGAAACAGGCAAATATCTTCCGGGACATGAAAACTACTTTGTAGGAGACGATCTCTGGAGCGACAATCAGGTTGTTATCCTTGTAAATAATGACAGTGCAAGTGCAGCCGATCATCTTCCCTATGTACTTATGGGACATGAAAAGGTTACTGTTATGGGATTTACCGAATCAAACGGCTCCGCACAGGGCGTAAGCTCGGTAGCACTTGAAGTGGGCAGCTTAGGATTTTCAAGCTCACTGGTGCTTGATAGCAATGGTGATATCGCCATTGACGCAGGCACAGATTATGAAAGCGGAAACGATATCGAAATCAGAGTTCCCTTCGATGAAGAAGCTATATCCGCTCTCTTTGACAGAAATGAGGATCATCTTATGAATAAGGCTGTTGAATATTTTGACAGTGTAAAATAAAAACAGCTCTCTGTGATGCAAGGTCGCAGAGAGCTGTTTTTTTGAGCGGAGCAGTAATCGATCTGATCAGCGGTTCTATAATGTTCTTCCGCCGATTATATATTCCGCAGCATCGGTTATATTTTTTGCAATATAGCATGAAAGCTTTTTCATTTCATCATCGGGCATTAACAGGTCGGGTACCATTATCGGCTTCATACCTGCACGGTGAGCTGCTCTTATACCATTGTATGAATCCTCCAGCACATAACATTCATCGGGGTCAACTCCTAGTGCTTCGGCTGTACGCAGAAATATCATGGGCGACGGCTTGCTTTCCGTTACCATATCACCGCAGATTATCACTTCAAAACGGTCAAGTATCCCTGCATATTCCAGAGACGGCTCGACCCAGCCCCTTCTTGAAGATGAAGCAACTGCAATACGAAAGCCTTCCTTTTTTATTCTGTCTGCCGCTTCTGCAGCTCCTGCTTTTGCAGGAAAATAATCCTCTGAAAGAATTTCGTCGATAAATTTATGCTTAAGGTCGCAAAGCTTCTTATAATCAAAATCATCACCGTAACGCTGACGACAGATCACCTCTGCCTGCTTCTGATTTACTCCCAGAAGCATAAGTGCAGTTTCTCTCATATTCTCTGCACCCATTACTTTTCCGCCCTTTACCAACGCTTCATGGATTATCCGTTCAGAATCTATAAGCAGACCGTCCATATCAAAAATAACCGCTTTCATTTTTTACCTCGCATAAAACAAATTCTATAATGCCATTATTTTATCATATTTTCATGATACCGTCAATAGATATCTGTAAAAATGCATAGAAATCATGTCAATCATGCAAAATATTCGATAAAACCACACATTGACATATTTTTCAATTAGATTTATAATAATAAAGCTTCCGTAATTACGGAAAGCAGTATATAAGAGAAAGAAGTCTTGAAAAATGGTAAAACAGTACATAGGTTCTTTGAAAAAGGAATTCAGCGGCTATAATGCGGCGAAATTCGGCAAGGATGTTCTTGCAGGAGTAACAGTTGCGGCGGTTGCCCTTCCCCTAGCTCTTGCATTCGGTGTAAGCTCGGGTGCTTCCGCAGCATCGGGTCTTGTAACGGCAATAATTGCAGGTATCGTTACCGCAATGCTTTCAGGTGCATCCTATCAGATAAGCGGTCCTACAGGTGCTATGACGGCAGTTCTTGTTTCTGTAGTTGCACAGTACGGCATCAACGGTGTATTCGTTGCAAGCTTTATGGCAGGCGTTATTCTTCTGCTATGCGGAATATTCCGTCTCGGAAAGCTGGTTTCCTATCTTCCCTCACCTGTAATAACAGGCTTTACAAGCGGTATCGCTATTATTATCGCTTTCGGTCAGATAAACAATCTTACAGGTCTTACAAGCGAGGGTACTACCACCATTGACAAAACTATCAGCTATTTTACTCTCGAACAGAATTTCAATATGACATCATTTATCATAGGCATTGCAGTTATTCTGTTTATGTTCATCTACCCCAAAAAGCTCAATCAGTATGTACCCGGTTCGCTGGTAAGCATTATACTTGCTACTGCGGCACAGTTTATCTTTAAATTTGATGTTGCTCTTGTAGGACAGATACCCAAAACACTGTTCCTTGATGAACGACTTGATTTTTCCGCATTGAATCTTGAGGCCATGAAAAATCTTGTTATGCCTGCGATCTCTATTGCTGCGCTTGGTCTTATCGAATCACTCCTCTGCGGTGCATCTGCGGGAAGAATGAAAAATGAAAAGCTTAACGCAGATGTTGAGCTGGTTGCTCAGGGTATTGGCAATATACTTATCCCTCTTTTCGGAGGAGTTCCCTCTACAGCTGCTATTGCACGTACAAGTGTTGCTATCAAATCAGGCGGACAGACCCGTCTTACATCAGTTATCCATTCGGCAGTTCTTCTGCTTTCCATGTTCGTTCTCGGAGGAGTAATGTCACAGATCCCCCTTTCCGCACTTGCAGGCGTACTTATCGTTACCGCATGGCGCATGAACGAATGGGAAACTATCAAGGATATATTCGGCAAAAAGCTTAAGACAGCAATGTTCCAGTTCCTTATCACAATGTTTGCAACTGTTATTTTCGACCTTACAATAGCTATTGTTATCGGACTTGCTTTTTCACTTATCATGTTCGTTGTAAAGGTTTCCGATATGCAGGTAACCACTTCAGAAGTTGACCCCGAAAAGCTTGATATGGCAAATGTTGATCCCGAAAAGCTTAAGTATACAAGTGTTGTATATATAACAGGTCCTCTTTACTTCGGTACATGTGCAAATCTTGAAGACAAGGTATCCTCTTTAGGTGAAAACTATAATATCATCTTCTCAATGAGAGGCGTTACTGTTGCCGATATTTCAGGAATTGAAGCACTTCACGAATATTGTGAACGACTTATCTCACAGGGACGAATGGTGTATTTCTCATGCATACAGCCGCCCGTTATGGATCTTATCGAAAGAAGCGGACTTAAGGAACGCTTCAAGCATGATATGTTTTTCTGGAGTACCGACAAGGTATTTGAGCATATTTCATCATTATAATAAAAAACGTCGTCTTATTCTCATGTAAGACGACGTTTTTTCGTATTATAACATAAAAAAGCAGAATTTCCGAAACCGGAAATCCTGCTTTTTTTATATCAGATCAACTTTTCAAAGGCTTCGATAGGCATAGGCTTATAGAAATAATAACCCTGTACCGAATCACAGCCTGTTTCGTTAAGGAAGGATACCTGAACTTCATTTTCAATACCCTCCGAAACAACACTTAAATTAAGCTTATGCGCCAGTGAGATGATAGCCGAAATAACAGCCTTGTCCTTGTCGCTCAGCAGATTGTTCATGAAAAATCCGCCGTCAACCTTAAGCACATCTACAGGCAGCATAGTAATAAGATTGAGAGTGGAGAAACCTGTTCCGAAATCATCAACGGAAATAATAAAGCCATAGCTTCTCAGCTCGTTTACGACCTCGATAACATGATCCAGATTGCTGGAGAACATACTCTCGGTTATTTCAAGCTCAATATACTTATGCGGAATATCAAACTCAGCTCTCAGTGCTTCTATCTTGGAAGGAAAATCATTACCCTGGAAATGTCTGCGCGAAACATTTACCGAAATAACAGGAACTTCTTTTCCCTCGTTGATCCACTTTCTTATCTGAGAAAATACCTGACGATAAATTTCAAAGTCCATTTCTGAAATAAAACCGTTTTCCTCAAACACGGGAACAAACCTTCCGGGTGAGATTATTTCACCGTCGGATCTTATCCACCTTACAAGTGCTTCCGCACCGATTATCTTGCTGTCGGAAAGTCTGACCTTAGGCTGATAATATGCCTTGAATTCATGATTTGTAAGTGCTTCGGTCATCATACCTTCGATGACAAGCCTGTCCTCAGAATCCTTTGCCATTTTTTCATCATAAACGGCAACTCTGTTTTCGGAATTATAGGTTATAACAAGGCTCTTTCTTGCTTCGTTTGCCTTGTCGATAGCGGTGATAAGCTGACTTCCCTTATCCCTGATCTCGAAAATGCCTGCTGTAAAGTTAGGATTTACTCCCGTAATGGAATAAATATCCGCACTTGTAGCCTTAAGAAGTATATTGATACGGTTTTCAAGATCATCTGAAAAATCATAACGCATCAGCATAAGGAACTTACCGCCGCCCCATCTGCATGCATATTCTCCCTCAGCAAGAGAGCCTGTGACCTTCTGTGCAAACTCGGTAAGCACCAGATTACCTATACTCAGACCATGCTTTTCATTGATAGAACGGAATTTATGTATACTGATAACCGCAACAGCATATTTGTAATTGCTGTAAAGTGCCTTTCCTGCGTCTGCATTGAAACGCTCAAAGGTCATAAGACCTGTAAGGTTATCCTTTGAATTGATACGCTCGATAAAGGATGCAATATCATTTATGCATACAAGGAAATTCTGTTTTCCGTCTGTATTATATACCTTTGTACAGGTATAACCGAACCATGTATCATATTTTTCATTATAGCTTTCAACGGAAGCTCTCTCACGTCCGTCTGCCATAAGCCTTATGGGACAATTCTTACAGGGTTCCTTTTCACCCATGATAGATTCATAACATTTCTTGCCTATAGCTATATCCGGGAAACGGTCAACCGCATACTCACTTGTATATGTGATCTCATAGGTATCGGGATCAATAGCATAGCTTGTAAGCTTCTGATTGTCAAGCATAGCAGAGGTGTAATAATTTGCATTATTGAGCTTATCCTTATTTCTCAGCTTAAGGATATATGCGGAAAGCATTTTTGTAAGAGTACAGAAGGTAGTTATTTCAGACTCATTCCATACACGGTCATCTGTATACTCATCATAGCTTACAAAGCCTACCAGATCGGCGCCGTCAAAGATCGGGCATCTGACAACAGCCTTAACACCGTATTTTTCCATATAATACTTTCTTTCAGCCGTTACAGAGGTAGATGCAGAAAGTATATATTTCTGATTTTCAAGATAATACTGTTCAAGCCAGCTCCATCTTCCCGAATAGAAGGTAAGGTAATCTGTATTGAATTCGCATACGCCCTGATTTGTCCAGCAGTGAGTAACGCTTACCTTGCCCGAAAGATCCTTCTGTATGATATTGATACAGTCAAGATTATAGAACTTGCCGATTTCGGGGAAAATATAGCTTATAGCCTCATCAAGCTCACTGCACTTGTTGAACATATCAAATGCAAAATCAAACAGCTTTTTCTCATTGTTATTAAGATAGCTTACAGAAATATTGCCCTGTTCCTCATCGGTGGAGTAGCTCTTTATCTGGGTCTCACCCGAAACCTTGGATACCTCGATCTCAGGAAAATACAGAACACACTCGGCTTTCATATTATGCTTTACATGATAAAGGGTAACATCGGCACGTCTGAAAAGCTCTTCAAAGCTCATTCCGTCCTCATAAACAGCCGCACCTGCGCTGATATGGAACTGACCGCCTCTGGGGAACTGATAGCCATAGAATCTGTTGTCCACATTCTTGAAGAAAACCTCTATCTGCTCATGCTTTTCAAAGAATTTGAGCACCATGAATTCGTCGCCGCCGATCCTGCCTGCCACCTCGTCGTTAGTTACAAGACCGGTTATAAGCTTTGCAAAGGTCTCCAGTACATAATCACCGTAGATCTTGCCCCACTGATCGTTTATAGTCCTGAAATTATCGATATCGAATATAAACAAAACAGGAATATATTTATAGGAATGAAGTGTAAGCTTTTTAACAGCATTCTTGAACGCCATATCCTTTGAAAGCAGACCCGTAAGTCTGTCAAAGCCCTTTTCGTCTGTTCTTTCAAGATTTTCATCAAGAGAATGCTCAGATGAAACATTCAGAGTACGTCCCACGACCTTAACGGGCTTACCGTTATTATCATAGATAGTTTTGCCCTCATATCTGATCCATCGCTGATTATAATCATCATCATAGGAACGTATATCAAAGCTCATTTCAGGGTCTCCCCTGTCCATACTTTCACAATACTCAATAAAAACAGGGATATCCTCATTGTAAATAAGACCCCAGCCAAGAACAGCCTCACGGAAATTATTGATAGGCTCAAGATTTTCGCAGTATCTGCCGTCAAGCTTTTTATACTGATAGCTTACCTTTGTTTCAATGTCATATTCCCAGATACCGCAGTCTGTAAAATCAGATGCGATAACAAATCGGGTACGCTCTGCTTCAAGGGCTATCCTCAAGTGTTCTATTTCACGCTCAGCTTCTCTTAGCTTATTTTCCAATTCATTAGTATAGTTCTGTTCATTATACTCAGCCATGAAAATTCACCTCTTTTGACAATAACTGCTTATACAATATTATAACAAACTTACTTCAAAGTGTCAATTAACTGCACATGAACATATTTACATAATTACATCACAAAACAAAATGGCTGTACACAATATATTAATTTTCAAACGATTAAACTGTTATTAAATAACCGTTGACCAGATAGTATCACCTGTAATCAGCATCTACTGACAGATAACACCGCCGCCGATGACGATATCACCGCTGTAAAAAACGCATGCCTGTCCCTTTGCGGGAGCACGTACAGGCTCATCAAATTCAATATATGCAATACCGTCCTTATCGGCAGGATAAAGAACAGCCGTCTGCTCCTTTGCATTATATCTTGCCTTTGCGGTAACACTTATAGGATCGGTGAGAATATCCCCCGAAATAATATTTATATTTTTCAGGTTCAGCCGCTTATGCATAAGCTCCTCAGTGCTTCCTAAAGTAACCGTGTTATTTACAGCATCCTTATCGGTAACAAAAACAGGCTTTCCGAAGGTGATACCAAGTCCCCTTCTCTGACCTATAGTATAATTGATAACTCCGCTGTGAACACCCAGCTTCTGACCCTTGCTGTCAATAAAATCGCCCTGTTCAGAAGTATATCCTGTGTGTCTTACGATAAAGGCTGCATAGTCTCCGTCGGGAACAAAGCATATATCCTGACTGTCAGGCTTATGGGACGTTATCAGACCATGCTCCTCCGCAATAGTACGTATCTGAGCCTTATCCATTCCGTTAAGAGGAAAAATAGTATGCGCAAGCTGATACTGGGTCAGATTATAAAGTACATAGGTCTGATCCTTTCTGATATCTGCAGAACGATGCAGCTCCCATTTTTCCGTGTCCTGATTATATTTTACATCAGCATAATGCCCCGTTGCGATATAGTCAAAGCCCAGAAGCTCCGCTCTTTTCAGCATAGCGTCAAACTTAAGGTGCTTGTTGCATTCAATACAGGGATTGGGTGTTTCACCGTTTATATAGCTTTCAGCAAAGGGAGTCATAACATATTTTGTAAATTCATCGGTCATATTGAAGGTATGATGCTCAATGCCAAGCTTTCTGCATACGCTTTTTGCATCATTTACATCATCAAGGGAACAGCAGCCGCCCTCATGCTCGTCTGTACCGCTGTAAAGCTTCATTGTACAGCCGCAGACCTCATATCCCTGCTCCATAAGCAGAAGTGCGGCAGCTGAGCTGTCAACTCCTCCGCTCATTCCAACAAGTACCCTTTTCTTTGACATATAAAAATCCTTTCAGCTTCATTTCAATAATTATATTTTACCATATTATTAACAGTTAGTCAAGTAAAATATTAACAAAAAAGCTGTACAAGGCATAAAAACCCTGTACAGCTTCATAAAGCATATAACCTGCTGTCTGAAATATGCTCTGTATCATAAAGATACGGCAAATTCAATTACTTGATAACGCTGAGAAGTACACCTGCGGCAACAGCTGAACCGATAACACCTGCAACGTTAGGACCCATAGCATTCATGAGCAGGA
>JAFUOZ010000032.1 GCA_017481565.1 Oscillospiraceae bacterium
GGCTCGTGCAATAAAGACGCTCCGCTGTTTATTGCAAAGCCGCCCGCAGTTGATATAGTTCAAGGCGGTGATTTTGATTGGTTTACTTGTTTACTTATTTTTCGTTATTATTTTTACGGGCGGCTTTATGGGACGGTTTGTTTATAAGCTTGTCCGCTTACGATTTATATTTGT
Source organism: Oscillospiraceae bacterium (assembly GCA_017481565.1). Classification (GTDB taxonomy): domain Bacteria; phylum Bacillota; class Clostridia; order Oscillospirales; family Ruminococcaceae; genus RGIG4694. Next base: position 175 of record JAFUOZ010000032.1, read on the forward strand.
TAGTGACTAAAGGGGATTTCGCTGTCTGCGGACAGCGACAAGGGGCGCCGCCCCCTTGACCCCCGCAAGCCTTTGTAAAGGCTTGACCGAAACTTTTATATTGGCTTTTTCAGCACGGTTTGATGAAAAAAGTCCGCCTTGCTTTGCAAAACGGACTATGTAACACTTATTCTTTGCTGTTTTTGAGCAGATCCCTGATCTCTGTGAGCAGAAGCTCTTCCTTTGTGGGCTCGGGAGGCTTGGGAGGATCGGCAGGCTTTTCCTTCTCCTTGCGCTTTAATTTGTTGATACCCTTGATAAGTATAAATACACAAAACGCAACAATAAGGAAATTGATGATAACCTGAATGAAGTTTCCGTAACAGATGGCAACCTCGGGAACAGCCTCAACAGCTGCAATTCCTGCCGCTTCATCAGCTTCAACAGCTGCAACACCTTCCTGAAGAACGATCTTTAAATCGGAAAAATTCATCTTGCCTACAACAAGTCCTATTCCGGGCATTACAATGTCGTTTACCAGCGAATTTACAATAGGTGTAAATGCACCGCCCATGATGATACCGACTGCCATGTCAATAACGTTTCCTCTTGCGATAAATTCCTTGAATTCCTGGATTATCGTCTTTTTCTCAGCCATGATTTACTCTCCTTTTTATTATGGTGTGGTATTATAAGCTGTCCTCAACCTTGAGCCGTGTGAGAAAGCCTACTACCGTAAGCACTACTATTACCACAAGTATGATCGCTGCTGTTTCTGCATATCCGCCTATACTTTCGTCAACGATACCGAACATCTGGTTTGCAAAAATAAATCCGATAAGCCCGTTTGCGACAGTATATCCGAAGCCTGCAACGGTGCATGAGGTCTTTCTCATGCTTATCCGTCCTGCCGAAACCGCAATTATACCTACAATAAACCATATTGATAATACTATCATGCCGAGCAGCAGCATGATCTTGCCCGATATAATGCCGCTGTATAACGCCATAAATATATCGGCAAGAAGATTTATTACGACTACAGCCTTGAAAAAGCTGTGCCTGTCCGAACTGCTCCTGACAGATCTTCCTGAATATCCGCTCATATCTGACCTCCGTATTTTTTACCCTGCCAGGAATTTCTCCTGCGCAGCTCCTTGTCTATTTCATTCATTACAACAAATTTTTTCAGGCTCCATAGGGGAGCGATAAGTGTTTCCCTGTTTCCGTCGCCTGTAAGCCGTTGTATGCATACATCGGGAGGAAGAAGCTCCAGCTGATCGCATACGGTGTTTACGTAATCCTCTGGGGTCATTGCTTCAAATTCACCGTTTTCATATTGTTCCGCCATTACTGTTCCTTTTATTATGTGCAGAAGATGCAGCTTTATGCTGTGAAGCTTAAGCTCCGACATTTTTCTTACCGATTCAAGCATCATTTCATGAGTTTCGCCGGGGAGTCCGTTTATAAGATGTACACATATATTGATGTTTCTGTCGTGCAGCAGCTTATAGCCTGCAAGAAAATCCGCATAGGTGTGACAGCGGTTTATTTTTGCGGCTGTTTCGTCATATACGGTCTGAAGTCCCAGTTCAACGGTAAGATATGTTTTACGTGAAAGCTCCGCAAGATAATCGGCGGTTTCTTCGCTTATACAGTCGGGGCGTGTGGAAATTGCGATGCCGCATACATCGGGCAGTGAAAGTGCCTTGGCTGTCATTGAACGGATCTTTTCAAGGGGAGCGTAGGTGTTTGTATTCGCCTGAAAATAGGGGATATATTTTCCCTCGCTCCATTTTTCATTCATAAGCTTTTTGACGGCATAAAACTGCTCTGTCACCGACTGAGCGGGACAGCCTGCAAAATCGCCGCTTCCCGATGAGCAGTAGGTACAGCCGCCTGTACCCTTTGTACCGTCCAGATTGGGACAGGTCATTCCTGCGTTGAGCGATATTTTTATCACCTTGCAGCCGAATTTTTCACGGAGCATATAGTTCTGTGTATAGTACCTTTTGCCGCCGCCTATATGTGAAAAGGGATTTTCCGTATTCATCTGCATAACCTCTTTTTTTCGCATAATACGACAAATAAAGTATAACATAACTTGTCGCAGATTTCAATAGATTTTATAAATTAGTAACAAAAAAATGATACTATGGGAATAAGTTTGTATTATAATATAGTTATAATAGCTATTTAGGGGCTGTTATTGTCATGCTTTTTTATACATTTTATCTTCATCAATGCGTTATATATGTACTATGACTTTCTGCATTGACAGAAAGCGCTATTGAACAGGAGGGACAATCATGAGAAATGTTCTGGTTACAGGTGCGTCAGGTCTTATAGGAAAAGAAGTATGTGACGGTCTGCTTGCAAAAAACTTCAATGTAGTCGGAACCGACAATAAGGCAAATACTCTTGAGGGAAAGCCTAATTTCAAGTTTGTGAGAGCATCTATCGATAACAGGGACGCTGTTGCGAGGATCATCACCGAGAATAAAATAGATGCGATCGTTCATCTTGCGTGCACGGTGGATAATGATTATCCCCCCATTCTTTCTGCCGATGAGGAAAGGGAATCCGCTGCGGTGGATAAGTATATATATAAGCTTGCAGTTTCCGAAAATGTGAAGGATTTTATTCTTGTAAGCACTCATCAGGTATATGCTCCCCAGAAAACCAGAGAGCCGATCAGAGAGGTATCTCTTGAAAAGGCTACCACTCTTTATGCAAAGATGAAGCTTGACGCTGAAAAGGCGTTTCAGGCTGCTCTTAAGAAAGCGTCTGCCACTAACGGTGTTATCGCTCGCATATGTCCTGTTTATACAAAGGAGTTTACCGATAATCTTCATTCAAAGATATATGACCCCAAGGAAGGCTGTGCATATATTTACGGCTACGGCGATTACGGTTATTCCTTTACCTGTGTATATAATTTAGTGGATTTTGTTATAGGTGTTCTTTCTCAGAAGAACAACGGCAATTATCAGGGTATATATAATGTGTGCGATACAAAGCCTATTCAGGCAAAGGAGATCGTTGAGTTTGAACGTGCCGCAAGAAAGCTGGGTGCGGTTATTCAGCGCAATTACAGTGCGGATACAGTCAAGTCATCGGTTTTCGGCTTCAGTATCGTAAATAATAAGATAGCAAAGTATGATTATAGATATAATGACCTTAGTGTTGCGTGCAGTAATATTTCCTATGATAACACAAAGGCACAGAGAATTTCCACATTCCGCTGGAAGCTTTCCAATACAAAGTAATAAATTTATCCGCCGTGAAAATGCGTGTCATTTTCACGGTGTTTTTTACCGTTATGTAATATATTAATGGTTTGTTTATACAGATAAAAATTTTTAAAACGGTCGGTTTATCTGTTGAAAAAAAATCAGAGATGTGCTATAATGATTTATACAAATCAAGGATTAAAATATAAGCTGTAATAAGTGATTTTATACATATAAGATAGTATATATTTTATTACAGCCGCCGTATACGGCAGAAAGGTTCGGTTTATAAAAAAATGGATAATTTTCGTGAATGTCTTGTCAGAAAAAGAAATACAAGCTCAGATACTCTGAAAAGAGCGGGGATAGGGGTGCTTTGTGCGCTGCTTGCGGCTGCCGCAGTGTTGTTTATTCCGCTGTTTCTGTTTCCGTTTAATCTGGCAGCGGCTATTGCGATTTTCTACGGCGGATATTACTTCATGTCAAACACAAACGTTGAATATGAATATATCCTTACAAACGACGAGATCGATTTTGACAAAATAATTGCAAAGAGAAAGAGAAAGCGTCTGGTTACCGCTAAAATAAGTACATTTGAAAATTTCGGTACTCTTAAGGAAGCACCTTCCGTTTCTGATGACTATACAACGGTAAAGGCAGATGACTGCTCGGGTGAGAATGAATATTTCTGTGATTTCAAGCACGCAAGCTTCGGAAATGTGAGAGTGATTTTCACTCCCGATGAGGAGATGGTCAAGGCGATAGAAATGTCCCTGCCCGGTCCTCTTAAAACAGAATATAAGAGAAGAAGGCTTCTCAACAAATAAAACAGCTGCGGTGAAGCGGCGGAACGGAGATAACTATGAACATTTTGTACACAGGAACAAGTATTATTGAGATTGATCGCATTATCAAATCAAAGTCAAAGCCTCAGTTTCTGTCAAAGTATTTTTCACCACAGGAAATGAAATTCCTCATGGGAAAGCATTTTGCACCTCAGGTAATTGCAGAGTCGTTCAGTGCAAAGCTTGCTTTTGCCAGAGCTATGGGGTATAATTTCAGAGGCTGTCACATGAATGAGGTTTCTGTTCTTATGGACGTTATGGATACGCCTTATATCAGTCTTTCGGGTGTGACCAAGCAGAAGTTTGCCGCAAAAAACTGTAATATGACAGTCAGTGTTTCTCATTGTAAGGCTTATGCAACTGCTGTTGTTGTATTTTTCAGTAAAAACTAATTCTGAGTTATCGGGGAGCGGTAAATTGACTGCTCCCCATTTTGCATAGTTATTTGGAGAATTTTTTCTTTGAATTGCTATATTGATTGCGCATTGCGCATTACGAATTGCGAATTACGAATTACGAATTGCGCATTGCGAATTGCGCATTACGAATTGCGCATTACGAATTACGAATTACGAATTACGAATTGCGCATTACGAATTACGAATTGCGCATTGCGAATTACGAATTACGAATTGCGAATTGCGCATTATTGAAAGGAGCTTATTTATGACCCGATATTGTACTCCCTCTCAGATGAAGGAGCTGGAAAAACGTGCTGTCGAAACAGGCATATCTTACTATACTCTTATGGAAAATGCAGGCGAATGTGCCGCTGCTTTTATTCTGAATAAAATGGAACATAACGGTATTCACGGTACGACCGCAATACTCTGCGGTAAGGGCAATAACGGCGGAGACGGTTTTGTTATTGCAAGACATCTTGCCGATATGGGTGTGCCTGCTGTATGCATTATGATGTCAGATGATGCGGGCACAGACCTTGCGGCAAGAGAGCTTTCGGATCTTATGGGAAGAGGTACTGTTCCTGTGATGATGCTCTCCGACGGCAAGGAGAATGTGTTTGATGTGCTGTGCGACTGCGCTGTTATTGTCGATGCGGTATTCGGTACGGGCTTCCGCGGTGAGCTGCCCGTTGATATCGCTGAGGTGTTTTCTTTCGCCGATAAATGCGCCGCTATGAAAATAGCAGTGGATATCCCGTCGGGAGGCAACGGTCAGACAGGCTCGGTGTCCGACGGGACTATGCACTGTGCCTATACCGTTACATTTGGCATGGAAAAAATAGGTACAGTCCTTGCTCCACTCCGTGAATACTGCGGAAGTATCACTGTTGCGGATATCGGTATACCTCAGCCCTGTGTGGAAAGTATGCCGGGACTTATCATACGTACAGATGATGATTTTGTAAAGCAGTGTATAAAAAAACGTCCTGCAGATTCACATAAGGGTAATTTCGGAAGGCTTATAAATATTTCGGGAAGCAGAAATATGCCCGGAGCGGCTGCATTATCCACCAAAGCCATGCTCAGAAGCGGTGCGGGTCTGGTTAAACTGGCATCGGTGGAAAGTGTTGTAAATGCAGTTTCGGCTTCGGTTTATGAATGTACATATATGTGTCTGAAGGCAGCGGAAAACGGAGCGATCTCTGCTGAAAATGCGGATATGCTGTCGGAAGAAATGAATAAATGTACAGCGGCGGCGATAGGCTGCGGTCTTTCGGTATGTGATGATACGAAAAAGGTCGTTTTATCGGCTGTAAAAAATACGGATATTCCTCTTATTATTGATGCGGATGGTCTAAACTGCCTTGCGGACAGCATAGATATTATCAGAAACGCAAAGGGCAGAGTCGGAGTTACTCCTCATCCTGCCGAGCTTGCACGTATGATGGATATGTCTACAGCAGAGGTGACTGCCGATCGTCTCGGAACGGCGATCCGCTTCAATGCGCTTTATGAAGCATCGGTGCTTATCAAGGGAACGCCTACGTTTGTTATAGGAAGTGAGAATTCCTACGTATCCTTTACAGGCAATCCGGGGCTTTCAAGAGGAGGAAGCGGCGACGTTCTTACGGGAATTGCGGCGGCATTTACGGCTATGGGAATACCTGTCACCGAGGCGCTTGCCTGTGCGGCGTATGTTCACGGACGTGCGGCTGACATGGCTGCGGATAAGCTTTCTCAGACGGGAATGTTACCCTCTGATGTTATTGCGGAGCTGCCCTTTGTGTTCAAAGAACTGGACAGATAAAGGTATAGCCGACCGACTATGCCTTCTGTTCCGAAACCTGAACGGAGGGCGTTTATATGAAAATCAGGAGTATTGTGAAAAGGCTTATTTTTACCGCTGCGGCAGGCTGTACGGTACTGCTCTGCGGCTGTTTCGGCGGAAAGGGTACACCCGATTCGTCACCTGCGGATCTGGATAAGATGTATACTGCCGAATGTGAAATAACGGTGGAAAATTCCGAGGAGGATATCCTTTGTTACACAGGCGTTATTTCACGTATGGGCGGAGGCTTCTGGGAGCTGTCCTTAGCGTCTCCCGAAACAGTTGCGGGACTTAAGATAAAGCTTGATTCAGAGGGGATAACAGCGTCTCTGGGTGAACTGAATTTCAAGCTGGAGCATGATAAGATCCCTTCGAGAGCGTCGTTTATGGCGATTTTCGGCGCACTTGACAATGCCGCTCTTGACAGCGGAAATCTTACCTTCAGCGAAACTGAGACCGAGCTTTGTTATTACGGTACATATAACGACTGCAAATACACAATATCCTACAATAAAGCGGATAATACCCTTTCGGGACTTAATATCGGAAATGTTGATGTGAGATTCAGCTGCTTTACCGTTACCGGTGAGGATAACAGCACTGCGGTGACCTCTGCTTCGGAGGAAACGGCTGTTACGACCGTACCCGAAACTACGGTCACATCGCCTGTGACTACAGCAGCTCCCGTGACGACTGCGGCTCCCGTTACAACAACTGCGCCTGCTGCGTCAACGACAACATCATCAACGGCATCATCAAGAAGATAAATTTTTGTAAGGAATGAAAAAATGCTGAATGTAAATATAATCACTGTGGGAAAGCTTAAGGAAAATTATCTGAAAATGGCATGCGATAAATATTCAAAGCGGCTGTCAGCTTTCTGTAAGCTTAATATTATCGAGCTTGCGGAAAGCAGACTTTCCGATAATCCGTCGGAAAAGGAGATATGCGCCGCTCTTGATTCGGAAGCAAAGGCTATGCAGGCTAAGATAAACGGAAGCGGCTGCTATAATATTGCCATGTGCATTGAGGGAAAGCAGCTCAGCTCCGAAAAGCTTGCGGAAAAGCTGAATGATATCCCCGTAAGCGGAAAAAGTACGCTGAATATAATTATCGGCAGTTCCTTCGGTATTGCCGACAGTGTGAAAAAAGCGGCGGATATGCGTCTTTCCATGTCGGAAATGACCTTTCCTCATCAGCTTGCAAGGGTAATGGTCTTAGAGCAGGTATACAGAGGCTTTATGATACTTTCGGGCGGAAAATATCATAAGTAATATATGAACGTAATGGGACACAGGAGATCATCTGAGTGTCCCTTTTTGTCCGGTTATCCGAATGTGGATATACGGTATTTGTAACCGTTTTGTCGGACTTGTTTTCATAATGTAATCGTATTAATTGTATATTCATAATCATTGTTGTATTTTTGCTGATATGTACCTAAATGTATAGCACGGTTTTGAGTAAAATCACAAAAAGACAGCGTTTTTCTTGACATTGAGGGCGATTTGTAGTATTATATAATTACGTAAAAGTATGCGCAGACAGAGAAATTGTGCCTATACACATATATAAAGGTGCACGTATGCTTTTGGGGTTTGCAGTGTATATAAACCGAAAGGACGACACAGACCTTGGGAATGTCAAATAAAACGAAAAAGGCGCTCAGAAAGGCTGTTAAACAAAAAAACAAACGCCGTCGGGGACATTGGCTTTTTATCCAGCACGGCGACAGTCTTAAGGAAATAGGCAGTAAGCTTATTACTCAGCTTGCAGTGCTTGTTCTTGTGGGCTGCGGTGTTATTCTGATAAATGAACTGCGGCTTTCCCTGGTAACAAAACAGCAGAATTCAAGCTACAGGCAGATCTATGAAAAATATATCTCCCAGACCATTGAAGCGATAACAGACAAGGTGACGGGAGAAAAACAGCTTCTTCCCGCAGCACAGCAGCTTATGGCTATAAATCCCGATACCGTTGGATTTATACAGATAGACGGTATGGAAAATATAGCGCTGCCTGTTGTTCAGCGAAGGGAAAAGGACGGAAATGATTATTATCTTAAAACCGCCTTTGACGGAAGCATAAATAAAGCGGGAACGGTCTTTCTTGACAGAAGGGCGGTCCTTGACGCAGATGAGCAGTCCGATGTGCTTACCCTTTACGGTCACAATCAGAAGGACGGCACGATGTTCGGCGATCTGAAATATTACAAGCATGACGTTGAATTCTATAAGGCTCACCCTCTGATCAGGTTTGATTCAAACTATGAAATGGGTACTTATAAGATATTTGCTTATTTTGTTACAGAAACGCTGCCTGAGCAGACCGCAGACGGTAATGTATTCAGATATCATAATTATATCGGACTCAATAAAGAAAAGTATGATGAATATATTGATAATATAATGCTTCGTTCTCAGATAATAACCTCTGTTGATGTACAGTACGGAGATAAATTTTTAGTGCTGTCCACCTGCTCCAACGAGTTTGATAATTCAAGATTCGTTGTATTCGCAAGAAAGACCAGAGAGGGCGAGGATGAAACAGTCGACACGGCTTCCGCGGTGATAAATCCCAATGCGAAGGAGCCGGACTGGAATGTTATATACTGATGTGAAAAAATTGAGGAATTTTTAATGGCGCTTGAAACTAAAGAAAAGAACAAAAGCGACTCTGTTGTAGGGAAATTTATCCCTAATTCAGAGGACAGCGGCGGCGAAAAGGCAAAGAAGATAATTATTCTTGTTGTAATGCTGGCACTGATCGCGCTTCTTATATACTTTGTGGTTTTCCTGCTTATCCCCGAGGACGAGCAGCTTTCCGAAGAAGAAATAAAGGCTTCCGAGGAAACTGTTGTCATCACTATGGAGGAAACTACCGCTGTAACTGAGGAAACAGTGGTCACTACCGCGGAAACAACAGTTACTACCGAAGAAACTACCACTACTACTCCCGAGCCTGAACCGCTGGTAATGCGTGAGGAGATAAAGGAGTATTATAATCAGAATGAGGATACAGCCGGCTGGATAAAGATCGGCGGTACAAGCATCAATTCTGTGGTGGTTCAGGGCGAGGATAATGATTTTTATCTTGACCACAGCTTCTACGGCGGAAGCTCACATGCAGGAACACTCTATGCCGATTACCGCTGTGTTGTAAACGACTATGCTTTCAACCAGACGGATAATATTATAATCTATGGACATAATCAGGCAGACGGAACAATGTTCGGTACGCTTCAGTACTACAAGATCAAAAGCACAAATACAAGCAGATTTGATTTCTATAAGGAACACCCCACTTTCACATTCTCCAATCTTTATGAGGAGTATACATATAAGATAGTGGCAATGTTCGTTTCGGAGGCTTCTGCGTCTCAGGCGCCGGACGGCGTTATCTTTGACGCTCACAACTATGTGAAGTTCAATGACGGCAAGAGAAGCTTTGAAAATTTTGTAAAGAACATCAACGAGCGCACTGCCGTACTTACGGGAGTTGATATGCAGGAGGGAGATCAGTTCATGACTCTTTCCACCTGCTCGAATGAGTTCAATAATTCAAGATTTATCGTTATAGGAAGAAAAGTCCGTCCCGGTGAAAGCCCTGAGGTAGATACATCCCTTGCACAGCTTAATCCTGACGCAAAGGAGCCTGATCTGGATTTCATTTACGGAAGATGATCCTTGTATATTGGAGTATAGAGCATGTCAGATGAAATAAAGGAAAATGACGTTACGGCAGATGAATCTGCATCTGTGGACGAAACTGCCGGATATAGTACAAATAATACGGTAGGCGGCTTCTTTGACAGTCTTATCGCAGACTTTGCCCTTGATGAGCTGCCTGCAAAGGATGAACAGGTCACTCACAGTCATGTTGAGATAAAGCCTGAGACAGATGAAAATGTAGAGGTCATATACGAGGCAGACGATTACAGCGAGCTTGAAGCGGTACATACCGCAAAGGCTCTTGCCGAGGATATAGATCAGGTGGTCATATTTGACGCTGAAAACGGTATTTCCGAAGAGAAAACGGAAACAGCTGAGGAGCAGGAGCTGCAGGCTCCCGCCGAATATGATGATGAGCCTAAGAGGTTCTTTTCCGGACTTTTTCCCGTAAAAGGAGACAGCGTCGGTGAAGTTATCAGAAAGCTGGTTTTCCTTGCGTCAGTGATAGTATTTGTTGGTGCGGGCGTTATGTTTGTCAGCACATTGGTACAGTCCGATGAAGCTGTCAAGGATGCTGAAGAGATCAAGGATATCATCGTAACCACCGTAAAAACCACCGTTAATGAAGAGGGCGAGGTAGTTACCGTTACTGCTTCAAAGGAAGAAATGATGGAGCATAACTTCTCCATTATGGAATACTATAAGAGCAAGAACGCGGATGTTGTGGGATATATGGAGCTGGAGGGCTGTGAGATCTATCAGCCTGTTGTTCAGACCGTTGACAATGACTATTACCTTACCCGTACATATTATAACAGCTACAATAAGGCGGGTGCCATTTTTATGGATTACCGCTGCACAGTTACCGAGGATTATGTTTCTCCCAATATCGTCCTTTACGGACATAATCAGCAGGACGGAACAATGTTCGGCAACCTTAAGAATTATAAGTATAATCTGGAATTCTATGCAAACAATCCCATTGTAAAATTCAATACCGATTATGAAATGGGTGAGTATGTAATATTCGGATACTTCGTTACAAACACGCTTGCAAGGCAGGATTCAAACGGCGAGGTTTTCCATTACCATGATTATATCGAGACTCTTAAAGATGAGAAAACTTTTGAATGGTATATGAAGCAGGTGCAGAAGAGAAATCAGATCATTTCTCCCGTTGACGTACAGTACGGCGATAGATTGCTGGTGCTTTCAACCTGTTCAAATGAATATTCCGATTCTCGTTTTGTGGTTATGGCAAGAAAGCTCCGTGACGGAGAAACTGCCGAAAGCTTTGATTTTACATCCGCAAGGATAAATGAAAGCGCAAAGGGCATCGACTGGGATGCTATCATGTCGGTTCCCACTGCGGCAACCACCACAACCACAGTAGAAACGACCGAAGAGACTACAGTAGAAACAACCGTGGAAACCACTGTTCCCGAAACGGAAACCGAATCCGAAACGGAGGAAACGACCGTTCCCGAAACAGAGGCGACCGAAGAAACTACAACAACAGAGGAAACAACCGAAACGACAACAGAGGAAACAACTACAGAAGAAACAACTGAAGAGATCACCGAGACAACAACAGAGGAACAGACTACAATTACTGAGCATAATCTGTTTACCAAGAAGGAAACCGAGGTCGAAACGGGGGAACCCTCAAAGAAAAATCGTTTCACAGGCGGCCGCGGCTGATTTTGACAGCATTATGTAAATTGATTATTTTCTGATATAACGAGGTTTGTATTCATGTCGATGCAAGATGAGGCTCTGGCGAAAAAGCCGCGAAAAAAGCGTTCGCCCGTTAAAGATACAGTACATAGTACTCCTTTGACGGAGTACCGCGAGGGTGCGCCTGTTGAAACGGTCACAGAGACCTCTTCCGATAAGGAAGAACGTCTTAAGCGTACAAACAGGTCGGTCATTATATTCTGCTGCGCTGTTGTGGCAGTATGTATCGGACTTGTTGTCAATGAGCTTTATCAGTCGGCGGAAGCAAAGAAAAACCAGGACGAGCTTTTCGACAGATACCGTAAGCTTTCCAAGCAGAACGAAAGCAGTTTTTCTCAGATGACAGAGGCTGTTACCACAGTTGAAGAAGCAGTGACAGAGGCGGTAACTCAGGTGACTGCCGAAGCTGAGGAGGAGGTAGTTGAAACAACACTTCCGCCTTTGGAGCTTTCATCTCTTGCACTTGAAAATCTTGCGATAAATAAGGATACGGCAGGATATCTGCATATTCCGGGAGTTATCGAAGAGCCTGTTGTACAGACAGATAACAATGACTTTTATCTTGAACATAATTTTTACGGCAGCAAAAGACAGTGCGGAACGGTTTATGCCGATTATCGCTGTAAGGTCAATGTTTATCCCGATGAGCAGTCGGATAATATCACGCTCTACGGGCATAACCAGAAGGACGGAACAATGTTCGGCAATATGGATTTTTACCGCTGGGACAATAATTACTGGCTTAAGAATCCATTCATATATTTCAGTAACAATTATGAGCAGTCAACCTATGTTATTATAGCTTCCTTTGTTACAAACACAATGCCTGAGGACGATAACGGAAATGTTTTCGATTATTGGAATTATGTGCGGTTCAATGATGAACATACATACGAAGATTTTATATCGGAGATCACAGCACGTACTACCTTTTTTACAGGCGTAGATATCGCTGAGGGGGATAAGTTTCTCACGCTTTCCACCTGCGCTACCGACTGGGACAGTGCACGTCATGCTATAGTGGCGAGAAAACTCAGAGAGGGCGAGACGGAGGACGATATCGATATAATGAATTTTGAAGTAAATCCAAATCCGAAGTGGCCTGCTATTTATTATAAATACAACGGAGGATCATATTCGGAGAGCGTTGAATAACGCAGTACAGCAAAAAAATAATGATGTCGTTTGCTGTACTTAACTAAAGAACCGCTCTGCAAGGTTCGGGAAAGGAATCATATTTATGAAGCTGAAACGTATACTGAATGGCATAGCAGCACTCCTCTCTGTAGGAATGTTCTATACATTCGCTTTCTGCATGGTCCAGGATGTGCAGGAAGAGGACATTGCGGCAGAATATCATTACACAGAAAAAGAAGATGAAGCTGCTGCAGAAGAAGCTGAAGAAACTATTGAAAAAATGGAAGAAGAGCCTGTTTCCGAGGAACAGGAGGAAGAAAGCTTTCTCCCTGTGCTGTCGGCGGAGGTCCCTTCAAGGATCATTGTTCCCAATGCGGTGCCTGATGAGGATGTTATCCTTTCTGCAGTTCCCAGAGAGACTGATGATGAATTCGATGAGATCACAGATGAAAGCTATCATGAAAACTCAGATGTAGACGAGTATTCCGAAGAGGAAATGGAAGAGCTTTTCCTTGAAGAAGATAACGTTTATGAATACATCGAGAATAAAGCTGATAAATCAGAGGGTGCAAGCAAGGCTTCGGAGGATACCGACGAGAAGTCATCAGCCGCTGCGGCAGCTGATAATAACGAAGCAGAAATTGTTTACGCAGATACATCATTAACAGCTCCCGACAGCGGCGATGTAACCGCAGAGGATATCAATAAGCATGATGATGAAAATCTTGAGATCGGCAGTGACGATGAATTTGACACTCCCGATGATGAGGACAATTTTGACGATGATGCAGGTATAACTCCCGAGGAGAGTGCAGTGCCTCCCACACCTGCATATTATTCATGGGACGACCTTATGGGTTCGTCCGAAAGCGGAACAGATACATCTTCCTCAGTTGGCAGCGGAGAGGTATTTACCGCAAAGGTAGGCGGTACGGTTCAGGAGTTTGACGCTTTTGAGCTGGTATGCATGATCACAGCAAACGAGGTGTCCGCTTCCTTCAATAAGGAGGCTATCAAGGCACAGGCTGTTGCCGCATATTCTTATGTAAAGTATCATCAGGTAAACGGACTTACTCCCTCTGTGCTTGTCAAGAAGAATATTCCCGACGAGATCAGAGAGGCTGTAAGAGAGGTATGGGGTCAGTGCTGCTACTATAACGGCAGAGTTGCACAGACTGTATATACCGCTTCCACATCAGGCTATTCGGCTTCTGCCGTAAATGTATGGGGCGGAGATAACTTCCCCTATCTGATGGGTAAGGAATGCCCCTTTGACGCTGATTATGACCCGAATTACGGTGTTCAGGTTACATATTCGGAAAGCGATATGAGAAGAAAGCTTGAAAATTATCTCGGTATCACTCTTTCGGACGACCCTTCACAGTGGCTTAATATCACTGAATATGAGGACGGTAACTACGTAAAGACTATTATGGTTGACGGACAGGCTGCTATAAACGGCCGTCAGATGCGTGAAAGGGTTCTTAAGTACGGAATCAAGAGTGCCGCATTTACTGTTTCTTATGAGGACGGAACATTTACCATTACAACTTACGGTTATGGTCATGGTGTAGGACTCAGCCAGAACGGTGCAAATATTCTTGCAAAGCAGGGATACAGCTATGTGGATATTCTTAAATTTTATTTTACAGGTATTACAGTAGAATGATTACAGCTTATGAATTTATAAACAATAAACGCCGCGGTCTTGAACATACTGCGGCGGATATTGAATGGTTTGTGAAGGAATACGTAAACGGAGCTATCCCCGATTATCAGGCGGCGGCATGGCTTATGGCGGTCTGCTTCAACGGCATGACCGACTGTGAGACCTGCACTCTGACAATGGCAATGGCACGTTCCGGAGATATGTTCAATCCAAGCCTCGGTAAATTCTGCGTTGATAAGCACAGTACGGGAGGCGTAGGCGACAAGGTTACCTTGTTTGCTGCGCCTGTTTGTGCATCATGCGGAGTATATGTTCCGAAAATGTCGGGCAGAGGTCTTGGGCATACAGGCGGTACTATAGATAAGCTGGAGTCAATTCCCGGCTTTAAGACCGCCCTTGATTATGATAAATTCATCTCGGTCATAAAGGAAGCCGGCTTTGCGGTTGCAGGTCAGACGGGCACTCTTGTTCCGGCGGATAAGAAGCTTTATGCGCTGAGAGATGCTACCGCAACGGTTGAAAGCATACCGCTCATATGCTCCAGTATCATGAGCAAAAAGCTTGCAACGGGAGCAGACGGTATCGTCCTGGATGTAAAGGTGGGAAGCGGCGCATTCATGAAGAATGAGGAGTCCGCAGAAGAGCTTGCAAGGGCAATGCTGAGAGTTGCGGAGCTTGCAGGTAAAAAATGTACTGCTGTGCTTACCGATATGGATAAACCGCTGGGACGTACAGTAGGTAATTCCATTGAGGTGGTTGAAGCGATAGAGGCACTTAAGGGCAATTCTCCCGAGGATTTCAGGGATATCGCATACAGAATAAGCGCCGAGCTTCTGGGTCTTGCAGGATACGGTACACCCGAAAAATGCTTTGAAGCGGTTGAGGAGGCTGTCACATCGGGCAGGGCACTTGACGCTTTCAGAAAAATGATAGAGCTTCAGGGCGGTGATCCGAGGGTCTGCGATGATTATTCTCTTATGGGCAAAGCGAAGTATTCCATGGAGATATTTGCCGAAAAGGACGGATATATCAATGGTATAGCCTGCGAGGAAACAGGTGTGTGTGCTCTTCTTCTTGGTGCGGGCAGACGCACCAAGGAGGACAGCATCGATATGACCGCAGGAATAAAGCTTGATGTAACAGTGGGTGATAAGGTCAATAAGGGAGATCGCATCGCTGTGCTTTATACATCCGGAAATAGTGACATGCAGGAAATAGCCGACAGATTCTCAAAGGCTTTCAGTTATTGTGATAATTCGGTGATAAAAAGGAAAAATGTTATAAAAATTCTCAGAAACAGTTGACAAATGAGAATTTATTGTATATAATTTAAGCATAGGATCTGTTTGAAATGGACGCCGTGAAGTGCTGAAATTTTTCATGGCGATTAAAACAATTTCTGACAGGAGGAAAAATATTATGGCAATGGATTTTTTAAAGAACATCGGTGAAAAGGTGTCCGAAACAGGTAAGGCAGTAGGCGGCAAGACAAAGCAGGTTTCTGAGATCG
Source organism: Oscillospiraceae bacterium (assembly GCA_017481565.1). Taxonomy (GTDB): domain Bacteria; phylum Bacillota; class Clostridia; order Oscillospirales; family Ruminococcaceae; genus RGIG4694. Next base: position 16,188 of record JAFUOZ010000032.1, read on the forward strand.
CAAAGATCACATATAAGATCACTGCTGAGGAAAAGGCTGTTGAAGAGCTTTACGCAATTCTCGGAAAGGCTTGCTATGAGGCTGAAAATGCAAAGGCTGAATCTCCTTATTTCGGTCAGTGCGAGGAAATTTCCGCAAAGATGGACGGTATTGAAGAGCTTAAGAAGCAGCTCAATACTATCAAGGGTATTGTAGTATGCGAAAACTGCAAGGCTGAGATCTCTGCTGAGAATGATTTCTGCGGAAAGTGCGGTGCAAAGCTTGTAAAGCCCGTTGAAGAGCCTGTTGCTGTTGAGGATGTTGTTGTTGACCATGAGGAAACAGTTGAGGCTGACGCTTGCGGAGCAGATGCTGTTATTGACGAGGAAAAGTCCGATTATCCCAATAAGTAAGCTGATTTAATTTGATTTTGGCGGACGTCTTTAATTAAAGGCGTCCGTTTTTCATTAAAGGAGGACGTTTTATGGATACATCTGCAGCAGTTCGGGAGGTTTCTGTATATCCCGATATTGAAGAAAAAAAGGCAATACGGAAAAGGTATTTCAAGGCGGCTCTTGTAATGCTGGTCGATGTGCTGATATTTCAGCTTGTCAGCCGTGTTATGCTGCTTGTTCTGGGTGCGGCGGACGGTACGGGGGGCAGCATAGGCGAGATGATGACAAGAGGTGCAGTCTTAGTACAGAAAAACGATATATCGAGTGTTATGTATTCCTGTGGATTTCCTATAATCGCTGAGGTTGTTGCCATTGCAATGGGCGCAAGAATGCTGGGGATAGACCTGTGGGGCAAATTCCGCAGAAACGGCTACACAGGCTCAGAAATAATCGGCGGAACGGCAATGAGTCTTTTCGGTCAGACCGCCTCAGCGTTGATAATAGGAATAATATCCATGTTCTTTGCGGATAAGGCACAGGAAATGACCGAATCGGTAATTACAGCAAAAAGCTCATTTGCAGCAAATATCATCATGTACACGTATGTGTGCTTTCTCGGTCCTGTTCTGGAGGAGCTTCTGTTCAGAGGAATAGTTCTTGAAAGCATGAAAAAATATAACGAGCGTTTTGCTGTTGTGTTCTCCGCGCTTATCTTCGGACTTATGCACGGAAATATTCCTCAGGCGGTAAACGGCTTTGTGGTAGGTATAGTGCTTGGTGCGGTGTATGTAAGGAGCGGTTCGCTTGTTCCCCCCTGCATTATCCATATATTCATGAATACGCTTACCTCTCTGCTGTCTGTTATGATGTACAGCGACCCCGAACTTCTGGATACACTTATGGCAGGCTCCTTCGGCGGACTTGAAGGTCTTGCCTTGGCGGGTATAATGATAAATCTTGCTGTCAGATTTATATCCGTTCCGGCAGGTATTGCCATATTTATAGTAGTTGCGCTGAAGGGCTTCGGTGTAAGAAAGGCAAGTGCGGCAGGAAAAAGCAGAAGTACATCACTGGTGCTTTCGTCTCCTTTGTGGTGGGTAGTCATAGTGATCTATTTTGGAATATGCATCTATAATTTTATATGAGTGTACAAAAAAATGGTCTGTATCTTTTTGATACAGATCATTTTTGTTATTATATATTGACAGAAATTGCTTATAGGTGATATAATAAGCTTATACCTATCCCTGTCATAAGCTTATGTAACAAAATATATGCTGTGATATGGGTAAGTATTATTTTACAGAGAAAGGAACATATAAATATGCCTAAGGGACACAGAAAAATAATACTTGATCTGGAATTCAATCCGATAAGAGATCCCGAGCTGCGTGAATATGCACGACAGGAAATAATTGAGATAGGCGCTGTCATGCTTGATGATGAACTAAAGCAGATAAGCAGCTTTCAGCAGTATATAAAGCCTCAGCATAATATAGTTGAGCCGAGAATAACAAGTATTACTCATATTACCAATGAAATGCTTGAAAGCTGTCCTTGCTTCAATGAGGCTATGTATAAGTTTATGGATTGGATAGGCGATGAGCCGTGTACCTTTTATTCATGGAGCGATACGGACAGAAACGTTATTTTAAATGAAATAGATCTGAAATGCCCCGATGATGAACGGTATGATATGTTCTTTGTCTACTGGATGGACCTGCAGAGGATATATCAGAGAAAAATGGGCTTTTATAAGTCGATGGGACTGACAAATGCTCTCGGCTCGCTGAGGATATATTTTGAAGGTACAGCTCACGGCGCACTTGCTGACGCTGAAAATACAGCGGAGATAATGCGCTGTCTGTCCGATAATGAGCGTATGAAGCTGTGTAAAAGTTCGTCGGTGACCTTTAACGGTCATTCCGCATCAAAAGGCTTTACAATGGGAAGTATCGCTATCAAGAAAAAATAGGGCTTTTATTATATGCAGCATGCGGCGGAAAAAAACAACAAATTGTATCATTATTTATGAAATTACCGTTAAAACCTCTTGTTTTTACGTCGGATTTGTACAAGCCTACAAAAATAAAATTATTTGTTCGTAATTAGTTGACGGATATTATAAATCATGTTATAATTCAAAATGTCAAAAGAAATATACAAATCGTACTGCAGATAGATCATATATGCAGACGGATACAAAGGAAAGGATGAATTTAAAATGAAGGCATTAAAAAGAATTGCCGGTATTGCAATGGCTATGACCATGGCATGCTCAACTTTTACAACACTCTCTGCAGCAGCATATTCTGAGGAGGCTTTATCTACAGCATATGTAACCGCTTCCGAAGCAACAGCTGATTCAAAGAATCTTCTCGATGATGTGGTAGCAAGCTCGGGCTATAAGACAAAGTATACAACAAGATATGCTTATAAGAAGCTTACATCTTCCGAAAAGAAGCTCTATCAGAGAATCTACAATGCAGCAATGAACCTTAATCCTACAGTATCTATCCCTTCGGGACTTACTGAAAATCAGATCTTCAAGGTATATACACTTGTGTTCCATCAGGAGCCTCAGCTTTTCTGGCTGGGTACTACATATAATGTAGGCTATGAGGGTAAGTATATATATGTAAATTATCATGGTATGGGTCTTTCCGATATTGAAGATCTTCAGAAGGATATCAATAAGACTGTAAAGTCACTTATCACAAAGGCAAAGAAGCAGACGACAACTTATTCAAAGCTTAAGATCTTCTATGATTATATAATCCTCAATAATGAATTCGTACAGGATAATTCAGGTCTGAACAGTACTGTTTATAATGCGTTCAAGAAGGGTGAACCTCTTCAGTGTGCAGGTTATGCAAAGGCTATTCAGTATCTCTGTGATATTTCAGGAATCAAGAGCATGGTAGTTCAGGGTACAAACGAAAAGGGCGATTCCCATGCATGGAACATTGTTTACTGTGCTAACGGCTATTATCACCTTGACGCTACATGGGGTGACCCCATCAATGATTTTGATGAGAAGTATATTCAGTATGAGCACTTCCTCGTTCCTGATAAGTGGATAAAGAACTATACTCACTTCAATATAAATGAAGTTGCACGTGCAAACGGAGATACTGTAAAGCTCTTTACACCTCCTTCCTGCACAAAGACAACATACAACTACTTTGTAAAGAACAAGAAGAACTATTCCAGCGCTTCCGCAGCTTATTCCGCACTTAAGTCTCAGATGAAGACAGCAGTTAAGAACGGTACAAGCGTTGTAGAAGTTCGAGTTACTTCAAAGAATCTTTATACATCACTTACAGGCAATACATACGCAGCAAAGCTCAGCAAGTATGCAAAGAGTCTCAGTAAGGATGTTGAAAAGATAAAGGTACATAAGACATCTACAAAGGGTTCTTACATCGTTCATTACGATATCGTATATAAGGACTGATCCGATAAATTATTATTGATATAATAAGATATAACACAATCAGCGGTTTTGCTTCGGCAAGGCCGCTTTTTGTTTGCAAATCCAAATATAAATTTTTTGTGAATAATTGAAAATGATGAAAAATAATGCGGTTCTGAATTGTATTATATACAGAAAGATAAAAACGGGGCGTTTATTAAGTGACCGCCGGCTTTGCATTTGATCAGCGGTTATTTTAAATGGGACATATATACGAATAAAAGAAACTATGGGAATGCGTTCAGCATTCCCCAATATTAAAAAGGAGTCGGGTGTTATGAGTATACATACAAATATCAACGTTATATTCGGTACTGAACAGAAGCTGTCACAGCGTTTTATAGATATTCTTTCTCCCGAAAGCTACAGTATTTTTATGTGTTCGGACAATGATATATTGTCTGCTGCTGCAAAGAAGAGTTATTCGGGAAAGCTGGTTATTTTGTGTCAGACATGCTTTGAGGTAATTGAAAGAATAAGACGTGAAAGTACAGTTCCGATACTTTATATTGCCGAAAAAGCAGATGAATACAGTATTATCATGGCGCTTGAAAAGGGTGCTGATGTTGTGGTGCAGGCAGATATAGCGGAAGTCGAATTTGCTGCAAGAGTGAAATCAATGCTGCGCAGAAGCTCAACAATGAGACATGTCACCGACTACAGCGGAGGAAATAATTTATCATCGGGTGATCTGTCGCTTAATGTGCCTGCAAGAGAGATACGCATAGGCAGCAGGACAGTCAGGGCCACAAGGATAGAATTCGGTATTCTTTTATATCTTATGCGTAACAGAGGACGTATCTGCGCTGTAGAGGATATTTACAGAGCAGTGTGGGGAGTTGAGTCTTTTGATGTAAGAAAGACTGTTGTTGAGCATATCAGACGTCTCAGGGGCAAGATCGAAAATGATCCCAGAAATCCCGAATATATCAAGGTGGTTTTCGGAGCGGGATATGTCTTTACAGATACTATCACAGCTTCCGCAGGAGGCGTGTTCTCATCAGCAAAGGCGGTATAAAGACTTTGTATCCTATAACCGCTGTTTCGTGCAGATCAATATAATAGATGTATAAATCAGATATAAAGCCTTGCAGATCATATAACTATCTGCAAGGCTTTTGATATATGATCGAAATTGTATAATTGCAACAATAAAACAAACTCTGTTTTGTGAGAATGGGTAAATTTTTTACATACTATTGCAAAAGCTACTAAATTGGTATATAATATAAGCATAGCAAGCGGAAAGGCTCCGCCGAATTTAATCAAAAAGGAAAGTTCATATATGGAAAAACGTTTTATTTATGCCGATAATGCGGCTACGACAAATATCACCAAAAACGTTCTTGATGCTATGATGCCCTATCTTACGGAGCATTACGGCAATCCGTCAAGTATATACAAAATGGGCAGAGACGCTCAGAAGGCTATAGAGGACGCAAGAGCACAGATAGCTGAATGCTTCGGCTGTCAGGCAAAGGAGATATATTTTACCAGCGGCGGCTCGGAGGCTGATAACTGGGCTATAAAGTCAACTGCACTTCGTCTGGGAGCAAAGGGCAAGAAGCATATCATAACAACAGAATTTGAGCATCATGCAGTTCTTCATACCTGTGCAGATCTGGAAAAGCAGGGCTTTGAGGTGACATATCTTCCTGTGGGAGAAAAGGGTCTTGTTACCGCTGAGCAGGTTGAAAAGGCTATCAGGGAGGATACCGCTCTTGTAACTATCATGTATGCAAACAATGAGATCGGTACTATCCAGCCTATAAAGGAAATAGGCGCAGTATGCAGGGAAAAGAAGGTGCTTTTCCATACCGACGCAGTTCAGGCAGTGGGAAATGTTCCTATAAATGTGAAGGAGCAGAATATTGATATGATGTCTCTTTCGGGACATAAGCTCCATGCACAGAAGGGTATCGGTCTGCTTTATGTGAAAACAGGCGTTGCACTCAATAATCTTATCCACGGCGGAGCACAGGAAAGATCAAGAAGAGCAGGCACAGAAAATGTTGCCGCTATCGTAGGTCTTGCCGAGGCGGTAAAGACAGCCTGTGCAGATATTGAAGGAAAGATCGCAAGGATCACTCCCAAGAGAGATCGTCTTATAGATGAGATACTTAAGATAGAGTGTACAAGGCTTAACGGAGACAGGGAAAGCCGTCTTGCAGGAAATGTAAATATCTCATTTCTGGGTATTGAGGGCGAATCACTGCTGCTTCTGCTGGATATGAACGGTATATGTGCGTCAAGCGGCTCGGCTTGTACATCAGGCTCCCTTGATCCGTCACACGTTCTGCTTTCTCTTGGACTTCCCCATGAAATAGCTCACGGCTCAATGAGATTATCCATTTCAGATGATATAACAGATGAAGATGTGGATTATATTATCGAGGTTATTCCAAAGATCGTTGAGCGTATCAGAAGTATGTCTCCTCTTTGGGAGGACGTTGTGGAAAGACAGCCCGAAATGGAAAAGCTTATGAAATTTGTGTCACCTTTAAAGGTGTAATATTTATCGGAGGAACAATACAATGTTATACAGCGAAACTGTTTTAGACCATTTTGCAAATCCCAGAAACGTGGGTGAGATCGAAGATGCCGACGGTATCGGAGAGGTAGGAAATGCCAAGTGCGGCGATATTATGAAGATGTATATCAAGGTTGAAGAGGACGTGATTGTTGATGTTAAGTTCAAGACCTTCGGCTGCGGTGCGGCTGTTGCCACATCTTCCATTGCTACGGAAATGATCAAGGGCAAGACCATAGAGGAGGCTCTTAAGCTTACAAATAAGGCGGTAGTGGAGGCTCTGGAGGGACTTCCCCCGGCAAAGATACACTGTTCCGTGCTTGCGGAGCAGGCTATGAAATCTGCTGTTGCGGATTATTATAAGCGTCAGGGCATTGATCCTACTCCCATTGTCGGTGAGATCAAGGAATGTGAAAGCTGTCACTGATAATAATGTGATACTGTTCAGGGGTTGTTTCGTTTTCGGAGCAGCCCCCTGTTTAATGTTGATAAAGTGATGATAAAGCCGCTGTCATAGTTTCAGATCGGCGGTTTTTAGCATGACGGAGAAGATAAAATGAATAGAAAAACAATTATAATAACAGCAGCCTCGGTATTATCCGCAGTGATAACAGCGGGAGTTATATTTTTTTCGGAATTTGTTCTTGAATTTTGCCGTGTAGGCGGAGTAAGAGTGCCTGTTTATATATGGCTGTGGATATTTGCTGTAACTATTGCGGTGAATGTTGTATGTGCTGTAAGCGGAATAAAGAATATCTCAGGTGCATCAAAGAAAAAGGCTAAGCAGATATTTTATGCTGTGACCGCCGCTTTGCCGTACATAATCTTTATAAGATACTGGACAGCTGTGATAGAAACGGCTGTAGGATTTCTCGGAGGATAATTACTGAAAAAAGTGTCCGAAAATATTGACCGCCCGGAAAACATATGGTATAATATATAAAGAGGGTGATATCCATGAATAAAGAGGATATATGGGAAGCCAAGCGCAAAAAATATATGGATCGTATCGCTGAAATGTGCCTTATGAATGACAGCTTTATGTCTGTAAGCTGTTGGCAGAGAAAACCGGCTACTATAAATTCAATAAGGAGGGCGGAAGGGTCATGTGCAGAATTATTGAAGAGATCGTAAAGGAAGAACGAGAAGAAGCGCTTGAAGAAGGCCGTGAAGAAGGTCGTGAGGAGCAGCGTATAGAAATTGCAGTTAATATTATCAGATCAAAATCAATGACAGCCGATGAGATCGCCCGTATGTGCAATCTTCCTATAGAAAAGGTAAATGAGCTTATTGTGCAGCATGGTGAATGATCCGACAAAAATAACAGGGGAGAATAAAATATTCTGCCCCTGTTTTTATTTTACTTTAATTTTACCGACAATAATATTGATTTGTGTTCATATATATGTTATAATAAAAATGTAATGATATATATTGACTACAGAAGGAGTGAAACATAATGTCAAGCAATATTACCTATGAGTATATACGCAGAAATCCTGATATAAGAACATATATCCGCAATGCTGATGCGGCGGTTGCGGCTCAGGGCTATACCGAGCATTCCTTTGCTCATGTTGAAAAGACAGCCGATACCGTAAAAATGATAATGGAGGGCTTAGGGTGCGATCCGAGACAGACCGAACTGGGAATGATCGCAGCATATATGCACGATATAGGAAATGTCATAAACCGTGTTGACCATGCTCAGAGCGGAGCGGTCATGGCTTTTCGTCTGCTGGATAATCTTAATATGCCTGCCGATGAAATATGCGCCGTGATTTCCGCTATAGGAAATCATGATGAGCATACTGCACAGCCTCTTAACAGTATCTGTTCGGCGCTTATCATAGCTGATAAGACCGATGTACGCAGAAGCAGAGTGCGCAGTACCGAAAAATCCTTTGATATACATGACAGGGTGAATTATGCTGTCACGGAGTCATCTCTCAGATTCAATGATGACAGGTCTGAGCTTATATTAAGCCTTACCATTGATAATGATATATCCTCTGTTATGGAATATTTTGAGATATTCATGGAGCGTATGCTTCTGTGCAGAAGAAGCGCCGAAAGTCTCGGCATAAAATTCAGAATAACCGCAAATGGAACAGTAATGACTTAAAGGAGAAAAAACTATAATGAAGCTTATCAAAAAAATCGTATCAACAGTTGCAGCTTTTGTAATGATGTTCACGGGAACTCTTGTATGTGATATTCCTCAGACAGCAACAGAGGTATCGGCAGAATCTTATGTTATGCCCTATAAGGGCGGGAATACCGAAGCATATAAGACTATTCTCAAGGGACTGAAAAATATGGACGAGAAAATATCCGTCTATAAATATGATCTCAGTTATGACGAGTATGCTGAAATACTTGAGCATATCCTGATGAATTATCCCGAAATATTTTATGTAAGAGCAGAAACAGAATATACATATTATGAAAAGACAGGAAATCTTGTGGTGGTATATCCCACATATTTTTATGATGAGGATACCGTAAAAACAAGAAGAAAACAGCTTGATGCCGCAGTCAATGATATAATCAAGGATATAGACAGCTCATGGTCAGATGTTCAGAAGGCACTTTATGTTCATGACCGCATCGCTCTGGGCTGTGTATACAGTGAGGATAATGATATAAGAAGTGCCTATGAAGCGCTTGTTGTCGGTGACGGTGTATGTGTTGCCTATGCAATGGCGTATAAGCTGGTGCTGGATAAGCTTGGTATCGGCTGTGTTCTTGTACTCAGCGATACAATGAATCATTGCTGGAATATGGTTGAGATCGACGGAAGCTGGTATCATGTTGATATAACCTGGGACGATGGATATCCCGATCTGCAGGGTCAGGTATACCATGATTTTTTCCTTTGCAGCGATAAGGATATAAAAAGCGGAAAAGAGCCTCATAAAGACTGGTACGGCGGTAAAAAAGCCGATTCGGAAAAGTATGACAATGGATTCTGGAGAAGCTCCGGCTCGCAGATAATCCCCGAAAACAGCAGATATTCATACTATATCGACAGTGAAAAAAATGTGCTTTACAGATATGACTGGATAAAGGGCAGCAAAGGAAAGGTAACAGCTGTTCCTGAAGAATGGAAGATCTGGGATTATAACTTTTCAAGACTTGTCTATGCCGACGGAATATATTATTACAGCACCGCAAATTCTGTTTACAGCTATGACCCGCAGGCAGGCAAAAAGTCAATGATAAAGAAATATAATTTATCGGGAAATTCCGCAATATACGGACTTTATATTGATGACGGTCATATTATGGCTCAGATAGGTATAGGTCCGCATAAGGCACCTTCAAAGACCCGTACTGTAGGAAAAGCAGGTGCAGCATCAAAGCTTATTGCACCCGAAAGCTTCAAGGGCAGCACAAAGGGCACGTCCATAACGCTTACATGGGATAAGGTATCCGGAGCGGACGGATATACTGTTTATTATTATAATTCCTCAAAGGGTACTGTTACCGAAGCGGGAAGTGTAAAAACCAACAAATTTACCGACAGCGGACTTAAAAAGGGTAAATATCAGTATAAGGTAAGAGCTTATGTTCTGGTAAACGGTAAAAAGGTTTACGGTGATCTGTCCTCTGTTGTTTCAAAGAGTATCAAATAATAAAAAGCGTATCTCTCAAAATCGGGAGATACGCTTTTTATTATGAAGAATATGCACAATATAGAGCTCCTGAATAACATTCCTCAAGAAGCTCTCCTGTCAATGCGTTTATATAAAAATAGGGTGTGGGATATTCATATATCAGTACCATACGCGGTGAAGCTTTGTCAAAAAAAGCAGTGTATGTAAGATCAGGCTTGATTTTTTCAAACAGCTTTTCAAAAGCCTTTTCCTTGCCTATAAGCTCAGGTTCGGGGAATTTGATATCATGATATGTATAGCTGAGATCTGTTACCTTGTTTCTGTGGTTTACACATATTGATATGGTATCAAAAGGTGCTTCAATGCCATTTACGTAACGTTTATAGGTAAAGAAACAGAGGTTGTTGTTTTGGTACTTTTCATCAGGCTTATACTCCGAAAACTTTTTGCCCAGTATTTTCTTTGCGGCGGCTTCAGCGGTTTTTTGTGCTTTTCTGAGATCTTCGGGACGGCAGGTTTCATAAATGATTTCCCGTGAATTATATGAAAGAATATTTCCGCTGACTGCGTCAATATGCAGTTCGGAGGATATATCCTCTGAGGAGTATAAGAGCTTATATGCATATCGTTCAATGCCTGACGGGTCGGTATATGTATAAAGCTTCTTATCATAAAGCTGGGCGTTGCTGCCGAAGTCAAGATATTTATCAGCTCTGACTATTCTCAGTGCAGCTTCCGGTGAAATAAAGCGGTTTTCTTTTTCAAGCTGTTTTAGCTTATCCTCTGAAAAATAATCGGTCATATCCTCATCGTAATAACCGGGTGTATCAATATCGTGATATCCGTCATATTCCTCATCAGAGGGATAGTTTTCAAAATAATCTTCTGTATAGTTCCTGTTCTGATAGTCAGCCTCTTTGCCTGTTGATGCGTCAAAGCAGGTCATTACAATATTTTCATTGCTGTATATGGGAAGTGTGTAATATTCCGTTATTTCTCTGTCGGTCTTATCATCGTGATATGTTTTGCTGAAAAGCTCATAATATTCCCTGATACCTCTGTTTTCGGCATATATTGCGGATATTTCCTCTTCGGAAAGTATATTTTCGGCATCAGGAAATTCAATATCGTTCCACCAGTCTATATCATGCCGTATCAGCTCGCCTGTTTTTGTATCAAGTATAATAAAGCCTGAATTTCCCGTTGCAACAGGAATGTTGTTTTCTGTGCGGCTTATTGAGAATTTTATTTGTGACTCTGATGTATATGAAGTATCTTCGGTTAATATCATATTTCCTTCAAGTGTAGGATTAATGGCATTTATATGCTTTCTTGCGTATCTGAGCAGAGCTTTTTCGGAAAGCGTCTTACTGTTCTTTTGCTCGGGAGCGGTATTGCCGATATTATATCTGCAGCTGCTGATAAATCCGTTGCGGTAATCAACCGTGATTTCTTCCTTGTCTTCGGAATACCAACGGAGACGGTACATGGTCTTGTTGCGGTAAGTCCGTGTTTCATAGCTGAATTTATTCAGTGACTTCGGTATCTTTATCCGCTTTTTTATATCGGCGGCAGCCTTTTTGACGGTCTGTTCCTCTTGGGAGACAGTACTTTCTGATGCTGATTTTGTATCGGCGGCTGTCAGCGGTACGGAAGAAAATGCAGAAAGTGTTATAAACATTGCGGACAGTACTGCAATAGTTCTGATATGGGTATGATCCTTTTTCATTATGCTTTATCCTTTCCGAAATAATGCCTGCAAAATCTTTATAGGCTTTTGCAGGCGTTTTTCATTGATCAGATCTTGTATATCTCATAAAGCTTCTTGTCATTATCCTGTGAAAGATAATCATAAGCTATCTTAAGGCAGTCAGCCTTTGTTATAGTCTTTTCGGGGGAGAATTTGCCGTCATCGGCAATTAACCCCTTAGCCTTTGCTATTGCGATATATCCTACATACTCATGGGATTCCTTTACATCGCTGTAAGGGGATTTGTAAATATCCTTAAGAACAGCAGCGTCCTCATAGCTTGTATAGTAGTGAACGAATATCTTTGCAAGCTCGGCATTTGTAAGCTCCGTTTCCATAAGGGGATGAGGAGTATAGATATATTTCTTTTCCTTTTCGTCGTAAACCGACTTTTCGGGATAGATAGAGCTTAAGTAAATTCCGTATGCCCTGTCGCAAAGCTCAACAAATTCGCCTACCGTAACAGCCTCGTCGGGATTTAATTTGTCACTGTCTGTCATGTAAACACCGTAATCAAGCAGTGTCTGTATCTCCTTTTCATATTTGTGACCCTTGATATCGCTGTATGCGATAGTCTTTTCTGCCTCAGGCTCATAGTTTATATAATAAGGCTCGCCCGAATAGGTTATTCTTTCGCCTGTGAGCGCATTGATATAATAATTGCTGTCAAATTCATAGGTAAGATAGGTGTGTGATTTAAGCTGCAGATCGGTAAAGCCTGTGTAATAAAGCTCAGGCTTCATATTTTCAAAAAGCATCTCATAAGCCTTTTTCTCGCCTACAAGCTTAGGCTCGGGGAATTCCATATCATGATAATCATAGGAAAATTCCAGTACCTCGCCCTTTGAATCAACAGTGATATGCATTTTATCAAAGGGTGCTTCCAGATCGTTTACATAGCGTGTATAGGTGAAATACTGTGTTGTTGCGGTATATTTCTTGTCGGTATAAAATCCGCTGTCCGAGGTAACTGTGACCTTGTATTCATCAGCCTTTTTGCCGATGAAATACTTTGCGGCTTCACCTGCGGTCTTTTTTGCCTTTGAGGTCTGTACCTTTGTTGTATTCCTGTTTTTGCTCTTGTCGCCGTAATCATAAGTTTTGCTGAAGCTGATTATCTCACCTGTGAGAGCGTCCATTGTTACATCAAGATAAATACTGTCCTTTGTCTTGTCGGAGCTTGTAAATCTATATGAGAAGGTAAGTGCTTCCTTCTGTTCGCCCTTTGTATCGGTATATGTTCTGAGATTTTTAGATTTGAAGATAAGCTCATCATTATATACGATATATTTGTTATCCTTGATTATCTTAAGAGCCTTTTCGGCTGAGATGTAGTTGTTTTCCTTTTCCAGAGCGGCAAGCTCGGCTTCGTTGAAATAAGCCTCATCATCAACTGCGCCCTCTTCCAGTATTTCCTCTTCGTATTCTGCATCATAATCGTAGTAATTTCCCCATGTATATGCATCGGTATATGAATATTTTTTCTTGTCATCGTAAAGAGAGGTGTATTTGCCTGTTATAGCGTCGATCTCGTTTTCGCCTGAATATTCGGGAGCGTATACGGGAAGGATGTAATCCTCTGACATATATTGATCGGTCTCTTCATCATACCAATACTTTGTGAAAAGATCATAATATGCATAAAGACCCTTTCGTGAGGCGTATATCTCTGATACCTCTTCAACTGAGAGTATCTTTTTTGATGAGGGGAATTTTGCGTCATTCCACCATTTTAAGCTGAAGCTTATAAGCTTTCCTGTGTTTCTGTCGATAGTTATAGAGCCGTGATTTCCCTCGGCAACAGGAATATTGTTTGCGGTGCGGCTTATGGAATAGCTTACGGTCTTGCCCGAAAGACTTATATCCGATGTATTTCTCGAAAGAACAAGATCGCCCTTTAAATCGGGATTAAGTACATAGATGTGATTTTCGGCAAATTTGAACTGCTCCTCGGAGGAAAGCTTTGCAAAGCCTCTTTTTGAAGAAGAATTGTCGGTATGATCGTTATATCTGTAGCTGCTTATAAAGCCGTTGTAATATTCAACGATAATTTCCTGTGCGGTATATGTATAGGAGCCGTTGTCCTCTTCCGAGTACCAGCGGAGACGGAAAAAGGTGTTTTCGTAAGAGGTTTTTGTATCATAATCGAATTTATCCATTGTTTTGGGGATATTGATACGCTTTTTAACATCGGAAATAGCTTTTTTCAGTGCCTGAGTTTCGGCGGAGTCAGCCTTTGCGGTGCTGTCGCTGTCGGCGTAAACGGCAGTGGGAGCGGCAGGGAGTGCGGATAATGCCATTACAGCCGAAATAATAGCGGCAAAGGCTTTTTTGCTTTGTTTTTTCATAATGTGTCATCCTTTCTTGAAAATTTCGGAATCTCTCAGATAAATTATATCCTCTTTTCAATTAATAAACAAGTTATAAAGGTGATTTTTTTCAATATTTCATAATTTTGTATAATGTTACAAAAAAATATATTTATAATTATGCAATTAAGTAAATGTACGGATTGATATTAACAAAAGGTGACAAATGATAAAAAAAGTTAAAAAGATGTTGCAAAATTCTTTGGGATATGGTATAATGTAAATGAAGAATAGTACACATAAAAGTTTGACGAATGAAAGGATGGGGAGTATGGCAGAGATCATGAGTAAAAACGGCGAAGCTGTTGTAACCGTAACTCCGGACTACCATAACGCCTTTGTTACACTATATCCGCCTGTCGGAGTAGGTATTGAGATCACCTTTGAGGATGTTATGGCTGCTCTTGCAGAAAAGGGCGTGCGTTTTAATATTGATGAACAGACTATAAAAAATGCGATAGAGCATAAGCTGTACAGACGTCAGATAGTGGCTGCCACATGGCTGCCCCCTGTTGACGGAAGCAACGGCTCTGTCAAGTATTTCTATGAGACCCATGTTGACCATACCCCGCAGGCAGACGAAAGAGGTATAGTTGACTATAAAAATCTCGGTTTTATCCGTATCATCGACAAAGGAGCGGTAATAGCCGAGATAGTTCCGCCTACAGAGGGTGAGCCGGGTCATGATGTAAGAGGAGCCGAGCTTCTGCAGATGAAGGGCAAGCCTGCACCCTATACACTTGGTACAAATACGTGCTTAAGCGAGGACGGAACAAAGATAATCGCAAAGGAAAGCGGTCATCTGAGCTATTCAAGCGGCGGCGGTTTCAATATACTTACAACTGTTACTATAAGCAGTGATATTGATGCGTCAATCGGTAATATTGACTTTATCGGCGATGTTGTCATCAAGGGTGAGGTTCTGGAGGGATTCAGGGTATCATCCTCCAAGAATATTATAATAAGCGGAAATGCCAACGGTGCCGAGCTGGTTGCAGGCGGCGATATTACCGTCAAGAGCGGTATAATCAATTCCACGGTTACGGCTCACGGCAATGTAAAGGCACAGTTCTGTGAATATTCGGATATAACCTGTGACGGAGATCTTACGGGACAGAGCTTTGTTGTATGTAATGTATACTGCGGCGGCAAGCTTGAAGCGTCAAAGACCCTCAACGGCGGAAAATATACCTGCCTGAATAACATTGAAGCGGCTTCCGTAGGAAATCCCAACTATGCGCCTACCGAGGTGACTATCGGCGATAATGCGGTGCTTACCAAGGAAAGAGCAGATCTTGAAAAGGAAATTACCGAAATTGACAATCAGATCAACCGCTGTGTTCAGATCGTTGATTTTCTCAATGAAAAGAAGAAGCAGATACATCATCTTCCCGATGACAAGGAAGAGCTTCTGGGCAAGTCCGTAAAGACAAAGATCAAGCTGCAGATGAATAAGAAACAGAAGAAAAAGAGGATTGCCGAGATCGACGAGCGACTTAAGGTCAAGCAGTATCTGAGCCTGAATGTAAAGGGTTCGGTTTATCCTGGCGTAAAGGTTACTATCAGCGACAGTATTCTTACAGTCGATTCCGAAATGAGAAGAACTTCTATACATCTTGATCCCGATGGTCTTATCACTTCGGCACCGCTTTGATACAATTCGCAATGCGTAATTCGCAATGCGCAATTATTTAGCTTAATAAGTTAAATAACAGCCGCAGTTTGTATTCTATTTCGGAGTATAAACTGCGGCTTTAAAGTTTTTTAATAAGTGTTATTACATTTTTAATGTGTTACGGAGGACAAAAAAGCGGGCTGTTTTTTTGTAAAAAAATCGTTGTTATTTAACTTGGTATCGGAGGACAAAGGACAGTCTGACGGTTTTCGGAAAAGCGGGTGTCAAATATAAAATAAGCACTTTAAGCATACAAAACACCCCAAAAACTGACAAAAAAGTCAAAACAGCACAATAAAA
>JAFUOZ010000003.1 GCA_017481565.1 Oscillospiraceae bacterium
CAGGGGAGAGAACACGGTTTTTCTTGGTCACCATAAGCCGCTCGGTGACAAATGCAGGCTCGTCAATGATACGGCAGGTCAGCTTGTCGCCGTAATATACGGGTATGAATGCAGACACGGGAACTACTGCTATTCCAAGTCCTGCCGCCGCCCAGTTTATCAGTGTGGAAAGCTGACGTGAGGTAAAGCCTGTATGCGGCTGGACTATAGATCTTTTCTCCGGCTTTTTCTCTGACTTTGCCGCAGCAGAGGAAAAGGTCTCATTGAAAAGCCGTGTATATTGGGCAGGTATGCCTATTGTATACCCCGAAAGGTCGGTGACAGATATATTGCCCTCGCCTTCGAGAGCTATAGCGGAGCTGTTGTATATTGCCGCCATGCTGTCTCTGGCATAGCGTATCGCATTCATTTCGGCGGTGAGCGTACAGGGAGTACGTACAAGGGCGATATCCGCCGCTCCGCAGTCTAAAAGGGAAAGTGCTTCCGATGCGCCCTTTTCGTAAAGCTCAACAGATATTTTCGGGTGAGTGCGGCAGAACTGCGCAAGATAGCCGCCGCAGAGGGTAAAGGCTATGGAGGGGACTGCGCTTATCCTGAGAATGCCCGATACTCCCGATTCGCAGTCACGCACATCCTTTTTCAGTGAGTTTTCGAGAGCTACGATATGCTTTGCTTTTCTGTAGAGCATTTTTCCCGCCTCGGTAAGCTCCAGACGGTGTGCTGAGCGTATCAGCAGGGTCGCTCCAAGCTCCTTTTCAAGAGATTTCAGCTGCAGACTCAGTGCAGGCTGGGCAAGATACAGCTTTTTTGCGGCGGCGGTAAGGCTTCCGCTTTCGATTATCTCAACGTAATTTCTCAGTATCTGAATGTCCATAGCTTCCTCCGACGAAAATTAATAAATTTACCGATAAAAACACGTTTAATCGGTACGATAAATATATTATAATACATAATGAATAAAATTTCAAGGCGTTTTTAAGAAAGAGGGAATAGTTTTGATAACAGATCTGACAGAGGGAAAGCCTTCGTCGGTGCTGCTGAAATTTTCACTGCCTATGCTGTGGAGCGCAGTGTTTCAGCAGCTCTATAATATATGCGACAGTATAATCGCAGGTAAATTTGCAGGTGAGGAGGCGCTTGCGGCAATAGGCTCTTCCTATCCCGTGACACAGATATTCATGTCCTTTGCATTGGGCAGCAGTGTGGGTGCATCAGTGATAATCTCGCAGCTTTTCGGCGCAAAAAAGAATACTCAGCTGAAAACAGCGGTGAGTACCTGTTACATATCCTTTTCGGTGCTCAGTATCATACTGACGGTATGCGGAATATTTTTCAGCAGTCCTATGCTTTCGGCGTTGGGTACGCCCGATAATATCTTTACGGGAGCGGCGGCTTATCTGAAAATTTATCTGGGCGGAATGCTGTTTGTTTTTATGTATAACGCCTGTACGGCTATATTCAATGCGCTGGGCGATTCAAAAACGCCCCTTTATCTGCTGATAGCTTCATCGGTGATAAATGTTGTGCTTGACCTGCTGTTTGTGGCGGTATATCATTGGGGAGTAAGCGGTGCGGCATGGGCTACATTTATTTCACAGGCGGCGGCATCGGTAACAGCGTTTATCATTCTCAACAAAAGGCTTGAAAAAATCAATACTCCAAATGAGCCTGAGCGGTTTTCATGGAATACCTTATACAGTATAGCTCAGCTTGCTGTGCCCAGTATTCTTCAGCACTGCTTTGTATCGGTGGGAAATCTGTTTATACAAAGTCTTGTAAACAGCTTCGGCTCTACGGTCGTTGCAGGCTATTCGGCGGCTATAAAGCTGAATACATTTGCGGTCACTGCTTTTCATACTCTCGGAAACGGTATTTCAAACTTTACGGCACAGAATATCGGTGCAGGCAAGTATGAGCGTGTTCCTCAGGGCTTTAAAGCCGGCTGTGTTATCGGAATATTCGTTGCGCTGCCCTTTACGCTTACATATATCATACTGGGAAAGCCGCTTCTGGGACTTTTTACCGATGATCCTATGGGGGGAGCGGTTGATGTGGGTATGGAATTCCTTTCTATAACCTCACCTATGTTCTTTACGATATGCATAAAGCTGGCGGCTGACGCTGTACAGAGAGGTGCGGGAAAAATGCGGTATTTTATGATATCCACCTTTACAGACCTTATAATTAGAGTGGTACTGGCGTATATCCTTGTTGAAAAATTCGGCTCACAGGGAATATGGATGTCCTGGCCCTTCGGCTGGGGTACGGCTATGGTACTGGGTCTTTCATTCTATTTCGCAGGTACATGGAAAAAGAAAAATTCAGGAGTATTGTCAGAATAACTAAAATGCACGGGAAATATGGGTTTAAAATTGTCGGCTCAAATGTTCTTTATGCCCTTGACAAAAGGGACTGGCTATGATATACTAATAATGTTATTCCTCGCTCACACAGCTGTGGGCGTAATCCAAGAGGAGGTGCTTTAAAAATGGCAAAGCTGAACGAAAACTATGAAACTATGGTTGTTTTCTCACTCAAGCAGGGTGAGGACGGTATCAAGGCTCTCACAGAAAAGTTCAAGGCTATGATCGAGGCAAACGGTACACTCGAGTCCGTTGATGAGTGGGGCAAGAGAAAGCTCGCTTATGACATCAACTACGAGTCCGAAGGCTACTATGTGCTTTACACATACAGCTGCAAGCCCGATTTCCCTGCAGAGCTTGACCGTGTGTTCAAGATCACAGACGGCGTTATGCGTTCAATGATTACTGTTAAGTAATTTGTCTGAAAGGAGTGCATTGATTTATGTTGGGTTCATGTGCTATCAATAAGGTTATCCTTATGGGAAGACTTACTCAGGATCCTGAGCTTCGTCAGTCCCAGAGCGGTGTAAATTCATGCAGATTTACGGTCGCTATTGATCGTCCGATGTCTGCGGCAGCTCAGCAGAATGGAAGTGAAAGACAGACGGATTTTATTTCCTGTACTGCTTTTAACAAGACTGCTGAATTTGTTTCAAGATATTTTAACAAGGGCAGACTTATCCTTGTTGAAGGTACTCTGAGAACAGGTTCCTACAACGACAGAAATCATCCCGAGGTCAAGCACTATACTACAGATGTCTGGGTAGATAATGTGTCCTTCGGTGAAACTAAGGCTTCATCGGGCGGCGGCTACAACGGACAGAATGCATACGGACAGGGTGGCGGCGGCTATCAGTCGCAGGGCTACCAGTCAAACAACGGATACGCAGGCGGCGGATATTCTGCTCCGCAGCAGAATTATGCTCCTCAGCAGCCTATGCAGGCAGCACAGCCCGCTCCCTCTGTTTCAGTGGGTGAGCTCGGCGATTTCGAGGACATTATCAGCGACAGCGACCTGCCGTTCTGACAACCAATTCTAATATAAGGAGGGTTTCATAGATGGAAAAGGATAGAGAGAGAGCTCCCAGAGGCATGAAGAGAACTCGTAAGAAGGTTTGTAAGTTCTGTGCTGACAGAATCGATAAGATCGATTATAAGGATATCAACAGACTTAAGAGCTGCATGACTGAGAGATCCAAGATTCTTCCCAGAAGAGTAACAGGTACTTGCGCTTATCATCAGAGAGAGCTTACTACAGCTATCAAGCGTGCAAGATATGTTGCACTCGTTCCCTATGTTTCTGACTGATCATAATCAGATATAGAAAATGCTTTTGACTCTGCTGTCTTTATGGACAGCAGAGTTTTCTGTTTGTAATTAATTGTTGACTTTTTTGCTGTAAAATGGTATAATATGACTGATACTGTAGAATGCTGTTTATTGAGTTATGTGCAGTGTTTTTATAGTGAAATTTTATTATGAAATAGAAAAAAAGAGGCGTTGATAATGAAGAAAATCAAACGGATAGTTGCGGGTATGGTCGCTGCGGCAATTTCGATGGTTAATTTGGCTTTGCCTGTATCTTCTGAATATGAATCAAGCTTGGCATATGACGACGGCGGCGATGAGTCATTGGAACTGTTGACTTATGATAATGAGCTATGCTGTTTAGTTGATAAGAACGGAAATCCTGTTCTGCCAAAGGATCATCACTCTCAGTTAGAGGAAGAAGAGGTCGGAGCGGTTTACTATCCAAGCAGCTACGATACAAGAGATGTATTTGCATCCAAAGGACTTGCTTTCCCTGAAATCAAGGATCAGGTTTCAACAGGTACATGCTGGGCACATGCTGCTCTGGCTGCTGTTGAGGGAAACGGTATTCTTAATGGAGTTATTAGTGACAGCAATGCTAATTTCTCTGAGGCGCATCTTGCGTATTTTGCGTATATGGGAGACACAGATACTTCAAGCAGTTTATATAATGATTATTGTAAAACTGACAGACCATCATCGGCAAAAGATTATTTCGGAGTATATGATGAAGGCGGAAATATGTTATTGGCATCATCAATATTGGCAAGAGGATCGGGACCTGTTTTTGAAATTCCAAGCTGGGATATTGCTGTTAATCCCAGTACATATCTGATACTGGACAGGAGTTCATATCCTGAAATATATGATGTTATTGATGCAAGTGAAAGATTAATGGGCGATTATGGTTGGTATTACAAGAAGGATGGCAACACTATTAATTTGAACGGTGCTCCTTATTCATATGTAAAGAATATTACTACAAATCTTTTTTATTCACCTATCAGCGAAAGCTATCGTTATAAAAATGATTATAAATTTATTGAAAGCGAGAATTATGCCTATAATTATGATGTAAATAATAAAAGCTCCATTAACAATATTAAGAAGGCGATTATGGATAATGGTGTGCTGACTCTTTCATATTATTGCGTACGGCCAGAATTTGCCAGTGAGAAAGAAGACTACTATTTCCCGATGAAAGCGTTTGCTGCAACATTTTCGAGTATAACAGAGAATTCTTCAAAGGCTGCACTTAAAACCAATCATGCCGTTTCGATTATAGGCTGGGATGATAATTACTCAAGATTGAATTTCGGTTCCAACGAAAATGTAACGTATAAAGACGTTATATTTACTCCTGAGGATCGCCGGCCTAAGAGCAACGGTGCGTGGCTGTGCCGTAACAGTTGGGGAGATAATTATGGTAACGGAGGATATTTTTATATTTCATATGAAGAACCTGAATTAAGGAATATTTATTCATTTGAGGTTACCGATAAGAGTGAGTATGGTGATAAAACATATCAGTATGATGGTTCGATATCTAGCGGTGCTTATAATATGAGACGATATGATAGTGAATATACCATGGCTAATATATTTACAGCAGATGATTATGATGAGATATCCGCTGTTTCTTTCTATACTTATGATGAAAATGTTGATTATAAGATAAGAATTTATACAGGAGTTGAAAATGGTAAGCCTTTGAGCGGTGTGCTTGCAGGTAATGTTATCAGTGGAATAATTGAGCACGGCGGTTATCATACTATTAAGCTGCCGTCACCTGTCTATATTAAAAAGGGAGAAAGATTCTCAGTCGTAATAAGTGCAAAAGACTCTTCTATGTATGTTGACAATAAATGTAACAGTAACGGCAACTCTTTTTATTGGGGAACATTTAATCCTACTGAGGACACCCAGCCCTATAAACTTAGTGATCTTAGTGATGAAGATATCTGTATCAAGGCTCATACTACGGGAGTGCATAAATTACCTGCACCCACAGGATTGAGACAGGTAAGTAATACTGTAAACAGTGTGAATATTGCATGGGACTCGATGGCAGATGCAGCAGGTTATCTCATTAAGATAAAGGGTACCGGTGCAAACGATCAGTGGCAAACAGTTGGTAATACTGCTGCCAACAGTAAGACGATCTATGATCTCAAAAGGGGTACAGAATATATAGTTGCAGTGTGTGCTTATGATTCTGATTATGTATATTCCGATTATGCCGAATTAACTGTAACAACATCAAATATTGCCCCCGATGACATTAATATAAACAGCACAAATTTCCCCGACAGTACATTCAGAAGCTATGTAAGCAGTAATTTTGATACTGACGGAAACGGTTATCTTTCTGAGAGCGAGCGCAATGCGGTAACAAGTATCAATGTTTCTGAAAAAGGTATTTCAAGTCTTAAGGGTGTAGAGTATTTTACAAAGATTACTTATCTTAATTGTTCCGGTAATAATCTTACAACACTTGATGTATCAAAGAATACAGTGCTTACCGGTCTTTATTGTTACAATAATAATCTTACAATGCTTGATGTATCAAAGAATACAGCGCTTACTTATCTTAATTGTCGCAGTAATAATCTTACAACACTTGATGTATCAAAGAATACAGTGCTTACCCGTCTTTATTGTTACAGTAATAAACTTACAACACTTGATGTATCAAAGAATACAGCGCTTATTTACCTTGATTGTGACAATAATAATCTTACAACACTTGATGTATCAAATAATACAGTGCTTGATACATTATGGTGTCAAAGCAACAATCTGCCGTATGTTGACATAACAAACAATTATCAGATAACAACATTTATTGCAAGCGGAAATAAATACAACACAGGAA
>JAFUOZ010000033.1 GCA_017481565.1 Oscillospiraceae bacterium
CCCAAATATAGCGTATCGAGTTTATCATAACGAGTAAAAACACGTCTAAAACGCTTTATGCGCAGAAAATATCGCTCAACTTCATTGCGACGTTTATAAAGTTCTTTATCATAATTCCAAGGTTCTTTTCTATTCCGCTTCGGAGGAACAACAGGTATAAAACCTTGCTTTACAGCAAGGTCTCGTGTGGCGTTGTCTTCATAAGCACGATCCATAAGCAAGTAATGATTATCCTCGGAATAAAAGCTTTCAATAAGCTTTCGTCCTTCCGGCGCATCATGCTTGTTCCCGGCAGACAGACGGAAAATCATTGCATATTTCGCAGACGCGGATTTCAAGCAGGAATCAATATATCTATAATCTCCCATTGTTCCTTATCTTGATGATAAACTAAGCATAGTATATATGGGCATGATTCATTTGAGGTGCGATTATATTTTCGAATTCCATTTTCATTAACGATACTAACATTAAAAGCGTATGCTACTACAGCTCTGTTTTCTGTATGTTCTACGCTTATAACTGATACATTTGAAACAATTCTATCCTTAACATCTAATTGTAATTTGAAACTTTCTTGATTTATTATATCAATTCTTTTCATTATAGTTTCAGAACATATAAGCGACGTTTTATTTTCATTATCATAAAAAACATTATTCAAAAAAGCCTCGCAATTACGCCACAGTTGATTATTAAGTTCATCATACCCTTGAATGGAGCTGATGCTGTTTACATTATCGCCAATGTTCAAAAAATCATATTTTGTCATTTTATATGACGAATTTGATGGTATTGTTCTATTTTCTTGATTCACTACAATAAGTGCAAATGACAATATTATAATCATTATTGTCTCAATCGTAAGAATTTTTTTCATTAGCTTATCACCTCTGAAACGGAAACTATTGTTATTGTTAAAGCATTTTCTGTATTAGAGCCTGTTCACATTAAAACAGCATCAAAAATCATAGCCAAAGTCAAATTTCCCAAATATAGCGTATCGAGTTTATCTTGTGCTGTCAATGCAAATTATTTCTGTACGTATCTCTATAATATTTTCCTCTTGCAGTGCTTCAAATATTCTGTCTATCGTTCCGTTCTTGCACCAACGGTTGAATTTGACGTAAAATACAATGCTTTAATGTAAACAAGCTCTAATGTTATATATACCATATTGTCTAACAAAATGGTAATGTTTCAAAATTATGATATATTTTTTATCACTACTCCTTTTTGAGTCAAATATTTCACTTGTTCCTTAGTTAATAATTCTTGTTTAATATATAACTGTTTTAAATTAGGGATATTTGATATTACAGAATAATCATTATTTTTATTATCTATATACAAATTTTCTAACTTCGTAAGTTTTGATAGTTCTGATATATCACATATATTAGTATTAATCAGATATAATGTTCTTATTTCAGCATAATTTGAAATACCGGATATATCTTCTGTCGGAGAGCCTTTAGGGATTGTCTTTATTTCCAGATATTCGATTGAGTTATTATAGTTTGTATTACTGAATGTCAATGGCTCAGAGCTTGAAATAGAAACACTAAATAAATTTGTCATTCCATTAAAAATTGACATATCACTTACATTTACATCCGATAAACAAATTTTTTTCAGATTTTTTAACTTGTTGATTGCATCCCAGTCATTAGAGTACAAAGTACTTATGTTCAATTCAGTAATATTAACGTTATTAATAAAATCAATATTTTCATAATAAGAAACAGAATTACTGCTTATAGAAAGATTTTCAATATTATTAAAATATTTTATATTATCAACGTTTTTGTAACATAAATACAAATCTAATTTATTAAAATCAAGCTTACTGCTAATTTCCAGTCTTAAATCTATATCGTCATACTTATTAATGTTTATAATTTTATTATGTTTAGGATATGATATATAAAAGAAATGTGGTTTTCCAATTTTTTCTGTAAACATATATATAAAAATAAAACTCAATATTAATATAAATGTACAAAAACATATAAACGTACATTTTCTATTTTTTTTATGCATATAGATTCACCTCTTTTTCTGCGAGCTTATCCTTATCCGAAAGCCTCATAAGCATGTTATCCTTTCAAAAGTAAGCCAATGACGCTACTTAGCAACGCAGATGCGGAGATGTTCACAGCTATAAAAAACAGTTTTCTCACATCATGTTTTACAGAAAGCTTGTTTTCAATAAGCTCATTCAAACACGACCTTATCCTTTTCACACTACGCCCCTCAGGATTCTGTATATTATTCTATATCATTCCTGTTTTCATTTACCGCAAAGCTTTTCTTATAGGCAAGAGGGCTTACTCCCACATATTTCTTGAATTTGTTATGGAAATAATTGATATTGCTGTAGCCCACCATTTCCGCAACCTCGTATACCTTGTATTCCTCCTTGGTAAGCAGACGCTTTGCCTCGGTAATTCGTATCTCATCAAGATAGTTATTGAAGTTTTCTCCCGTATACTGATGGAACACCTTTCCAAGATATGCGCTGTTGTAGCCGAAAATATTAGCCAGAAGCTCAAGCCTCAGCTCCTGATTGTAATTTGATTTGATATACTGCACCACACGCTCCATAGTGGATTTTGTGGTACGTCCGAAATAAACATTTGAAACCTCCGTAAAGGTAGCTTTAAGCAGCTTTATGATATCATAAAGGCTGTTCTTTTCGCCTATCTCCGCAATAAGACTGTCTCCCAGCATATCATCGGGCTTTTTCTCGTTGGAATTTTTGGACACCTTTGAATATATATCCATAACAAGCGTGATACAGCTTACCTTTACTCTTTCGGGAGAATATTTTCTGCTTCTCATGGTCTCCATAAAGCTGTCAACGGTCTTTTCAAGCTTTACCGTATCATTTATCTCCATATATGCATACATCTGTGCGGTCAGCTGAGATACGTCCGCTGAGGGAATATCACTTCCGCTGCTCAGCACCTCATCGGTAACAACGCCGTAATGCATATAAAGGAACCTGTTTTTATAAAGCTCGTAAGCACTCATATAGGAACGGTTTATCTCTGCAGGCGTAAGTACGGTACGTCCCACGGCAATAAATATCTCTCCGCCGAAGCTTTTGCTCAGACGATACAGCAGCTCCATAACATTGCTGTATTTCCACCCCTTGAATACAACTGCCTGAAAACCGCTTAAGTCCATTGATACAACATCTACATTGCCGTAATTTTCAAAAAACTTCGCAACGCTTGATATAACAGAGGTCTTGATGCCCTGAGTATCGCTGTCCGCCGAGCATATTATAGCAGTATCGTAGCACGGGAATTTATATCCGTTATTCTCAGCATCTCTTATCGTAGCTTCATCGCCTGTGAGAAGTCCCTTTGATATCTGCTCACTGATATACTCACAGCCCTTTTCACGTCTGAAATCAGACTCTCTTTCCTTAAGTATCTTGTCCCTTGCGTTCTTAAGACATTCGATAAGCTCATCCTCATCAACAGGCTTAAGCACAAAGCTTTCAACGCCAAGTGCAATGGCCTCCTTTGCATAGGTAAAATCAGAATATCCCGAAAGGATTATCACCTTTCCCTCAAAGCCCTTTCCGATAGCCTCTTCTGTCATTTCAATACCCGTCTTTCCGGGCATCTTAACATCGGCAATAACGATATCCGGCTGCATTGACAGCATTTTCAGAAGTCCGTCATCTCCGTCATTTCCCTCGCCTATAACACAAAGCTCCAATTCGTCCCAGGGTATCATCATCTTAAGACCCTGTCTTACATTAGGCTCATCATCAACTAAAAGTACATTCAGCATAGTATATCAATTTCCTTTTCACTTTAATTTATATTTGCTTTTTATGATCCCCTTGTCAAGCCTTTCCTGTCTTTCCTCATCGCTTTCAGGCTCTCTTGGAAGCATGATACGCACATTGGTACCGTTTCCCTCTTCACTGTTTATGGAAAGTCCGTATTCGTTTCCGTGATACATCTTCACACGCTTGTTTACGTTTGTAAGACCGATACTCTTTCCCGAAGAGGTATCATTCTTTGCCAGCTTATCTTCAAGCTGCTTCATTCTTTCGGCGGTAATACCCTGTCCGTTATCTGAAACATCTATATAAACATATTCTCCGCAATAATAGATCGTTACCTCGATACGTCCGTTTTCCTTGCTGCTTTCGATACCGTGGACAAAGGCATTCTCAACAACAGGCTGAATAATAAGCGGAAGTATGGGATAATCATCATCTACTCTCGAATCAATATTATAGGATATCCTGTCACCGAATCTTGCTCCCTGCAGCTCAAGATAGCTGTTGGTAAAATCAAGCTCGGATTTCAGAGTAACACTTCCAACCTTTGCCTCCAGACAGCGTCTCATGAACTTGCCCAGCTTTTTTATAAGATCGGCAGTTTCCTTGTCATTATTGAAATACGCCTTCATACGTATGGTTTCAAGAGTATTATAAAGAAAATGAGGATTTATCTGACTGGCAAGTGCCTTGAATTCCGCTTCCATCTGATTGAACTTGAATACCTCTGTCTGAAGCTTTGACTGATATGCGTCCTTGATAAGAAGCTGCATACTGTCCACCATTACAGACAGATCGGAATTAAGCAAAGCGATCTCATCATTTCCGTTAAGCTCCAGCTTTGCCTTGAAGTCACCCTTTGCAACCGTGTGCATTCTGTCGCTCAGCTGTTTTACACGGCTTGCAAACACGTTTGTAAACAGAATGACCACCACAAGAGAGATAACAAACAGCAGAATTATATATCCGCTGTAAAAGCTTGTAAGAACATTGGTCTGCTCATAAAGCTTTCCGCCCGGATTTATCAGAAATATCTGAAATACGCTGTCCGATGCACCCTGATTGAAGGTCTCCATAACGGTAAGAGCATTTATACCCATAAAACCTGTTTCAATGACCTCACGCTGATTTGCGGTACCCATATCCGTACCCGATGAAGTGATAACAGTACCCATACCAATATTTTCCATATTGCTGTAAAACACAACGCCGTTATTTACGGACAGCACTACACGATATGCGTTATCATATATAAACTCACTGATCCAGTCGGGAGATATCTCAATAACAGCAACGCCAAGCGGCTGACCGTGCTTTCCGTGGATAGCCCTTACATAGCTTAAATACTGCTTTTTATCGGAAGGATCTGTTATTACCTGCCAGCTTGATTTTGCCGTACGTACTGCCTCGTAATACCATTTCTTTTCCTTTATCTGCTCAGTAGCCTCACGGTAATGGGAATTGTACGCAAAGCCTGCACGCTCAATATATATACGTATATTTTTAAGCTGAGGGAATACCTTAAGATAATTTTTTATAACATCATTTTCGGCATAAAAGGTGTATATCTCAGATTTTTTTTCATAGCCCTTGCTGAGAAATTCCGTTATTTCCTCATTGGTGCATATCATTTCGGAGATATTTTCGGAGATTGCTATGGTATCGGACATTCTCAGTCTTAATCTGTCAGCATTGCTGCTTGCATTGGATATGTCATTTTCGGTCATTATGGTCCTTATCTCTGTGATAAGATACATACTTCCGATAAATACAGGGATAAGCACTATTATGTATATGAACATCATCTTGGTTTTTATCTTGTATTTATCGAAAGTCTCTTCTATTTTTTTTAATATATTCAAAGCATTTTTTACCTTTCGGGATTATTTTTGTATATATTCAATATTATATCACTGATTTTTACAATTTTCAATAGCAAATACTTGAAAATTATTAATTATTATGATACAATGTTCATTATAGAGTTTATTTTATTTAATATTTACATATTTTTACAGCGAGGTGATGAAATGAACAGGACAAAAGTAACTGTAAACATAACCGATTACCCCCATGAGCTGTATCAGTTTCTGGAAAACGCGGAAATATACGATACAAGCTCTCACCCCTCAAACAAGGTGCTGTACAGCAGCAATGGGTATTATATAAAAATATCCGAAAAGGGTGCTTTAAAAAACGAAGCTGAACTGACAAGGCTTTTTCATCAGCTTGAAATGGGTATTCCCGTTGCTTCATATATATCAGTCGATAAGGATTATCTGGTCACACTGCCTGCAAAAGGAGTTGATGCAACTCATTGTCTGAATGAGCCCGAAAGGCTATGCTGTGTTCTTGCAGATACTATGAAATATCTTCACAGCAGACCTGTTGAAAATATTCCCGTTTCACCATGCATGGATACATATAAAACACAGCTTGAAGCAGGCATTTTAAAGCAGGATACCGTTATTCACGGGGATTTCTGTCTGCCGAATATAATGCTTGACAATATGAAATTCAGTACCTTTATTGATGTTGGTCTTGCAGGTCTGGGCGACAGACATATCGATATCTACTGGGTGCTGTGGTCGCTGGATTATAATTTAAAAACAGATAAGTATTCGGATCTTTTTCTTGACCTGTACGGCAGAGAAAATTTTGATCCCCATGTTCTCGGGATAGTGGCTCAGGTTGAGGAACAGGCGTAGAAAAATGCATTTGATATCACGGAGGATATACTATGAATGAATTGCTGAAAAAAATCAAGCTTGATTTTATTAAGCTTGTTAAGGAAAATAAAGCTGTTCTGGGAGCATGGAATTGGGGTTCTGAAGCACACGGATTATGTGATGAATATTCCGATGTTGACATAGTTTTACTTATTGAGGGAAAATCATTTCATAAATTCAGTGAAGAGCTTATCTTTTATTTGAATAAACTTTCAGATAAAATTCTGACCTGTTTTCCTGAAGGCTTCAACAGCAGTTCAATTATCAATAACGGTTATCTGCTTATGAAAAATAACAGTATATTTCAATTTGATGTTTTTCTTATAAATTCAGATAAATCAGACGATTTCATGTGCCGACTGCACTATACCAAGCTAAAAAGCGCTGATGTTATTTTTGACCGAAACGGCGAAATTGCAAAATTGATACAGCTTAATATAACAGGCAGTGTCTGGAATGATGACATCGGACTCCTTGAAAGCACCTACTGGTATCACGCTTTTATGACTACAAAATATCTGAAACGAAAAGACTATTTCAAGCTGAACAATGTTCTGCGCACTATGTATGACGCACACGCTTCAATGCTCCTTTGCGGTTATGATAAAATAAATTGGGGCGGTATGGCAAATAAACTCCACTTTATCCCCGAGGATAAGCAAAAGCATTTGATGTACTATTACTGCACCGAAAATTTTAAAGAAGTATCCGAAAATATATTACAATGCATGAAAAGCTTTAAAGAGGATTCAATGAAAATCCATCTGCTGAAAAACACTGTTTATAATGAATCCGCAGGTGACAATATAATTGAAAATTGGATCAATGAAAATGGTTTAGCTACAAACTGTAATAAAAACATAAAAATGCTTGAGTTAAATATAAAAGACTATGTTATTGAAAAACTAAATTTAAGTGAATATGAAAAATGCAGTAACATTTGGAATATGTCAGCTGACCCATATACTGAGCAATTCAGAAATGAAATTGAAGCAGGTAATCGTATAGTCTATGTTTATAAAGTAAACGGCAAATTTCTCGGTGAAATCGCGTATGTCTTTGATATGAATGACAGTGATTACACAATTCCCCAAAAAAGAATATATCTTTCACGTTTGATTGTAAAGAATGAATACCGAAACAAAGGTATCGGCAGTATACTTATAGATTTTGTGATTGAAGAAATCAAAAACTTAGGATATAATGAAATCTCTATTGGTGTTGATAAGGATAATAAAGCGGCATTGCATCTTTATCGCAAAAAGGGATTTACAAAGATTATATTTGACGGTACCGATGAACTCGGAGAATATTATAAGTTGGTCAAAATATTATAGATACAATATTCTTCCTAAAAGGAGTAACTGTATATGCAGATCAAAAACAAAAATATTTTCCTGAGCGTTTTTTCCTTAGGTCTGATATCCGCTTTGGAAAACGATGCCCTTACCCCCGAAGAATGTGAGGTATTGCTGTTTAATCCTTATATGTTACATATTCTTGAAAAAACGGGAATGGATAACACAATAACCGATATTATCCATAAAGGCAGTGAGCTTGATGACATAAATAGACTTGTCCCCGATGCATACAAGCCTGCTTTAACGGAGATGAAGGATGAAATATTATTATATATAAAGAATCATGATACTATAGAATATCCTATAGAGCGATATTTTGATAATTAAGGCAAACTATATTCATTTTTACGAAAGGAGGATATGCTTATTTTACATAAGCATACATAACCATGAACAAACAGAAAAAAGCAGCCATTGCGGCATTTATCATTTCAGCGTCGGTATTTTCAGCCTGCGGAGAAGCAGCCGAAGAAACTCCCTCTGCCGAAACAACAGCCGCTCCCTCCATAACCGATGAAAAAAATTCAGAGGATAGTGAGGAAACAACAGCAGACGCTTTCGGCGGTGATTACGATCCCTTTGCCGATGATTATGACCCATACGGCGGCAGCGGTGCTTTTACGGTAACTGTAACTCATACTGCCGATGAAACAGAGGCTTTATCTGCTGAAACCGATGCTCCCGAAACAGCTGTATCAGAGGAAAATACCCATGGCGGAACAGTTACACAGACTCAGATACAGACAGAAGCCGATAATGCCCCTGCGGCTTCGGACGGTTCGTCAAAGGATAAAAAATCCGATAAAAAGTCTGATAAAAAAGCCTCCTCGGAGATAGCTCTTGAGCTTAATACATCAAACTCATGGGACAACGGCTCGGATAAATTCATTCAGCTTGACGCTGTTATCACAAACAATTCCGATTCTGTTGTAAACGGCTGGAAGGTAACCGTAAAGGCTGACAGCGGCGTTACCGTGGATCAGTCATGGAACTGCAATATCGAACAGAACGGCGGTACGCTCACCTTTACTCCTGTGGACTACAATAAAAATATCGACCCGAATCAGAATACTACCTTCGGTCTGATCTTGAAAAATGCAGGAAATGTAGATCCTGCCAAGGCTACTGTTGCGGCAGGCGCATTCACAGCGGCCGGTGCCGCAGGCGGCGGAAATAACAACAAGAACAATAATAACAACAATAATAACAATAACAACGGCGGAGCGGCTGCACGAAAGAACAAGGATATCCCCAAGCCTACAACAGATGACTGGCTCCATACAGACGGAAGCAAAATATATGACAGCAAGGGTAAGGAGGTATGGCTCACAGGTATCAACTGGTTCGGCTACAACACAGGTACAAACACCTTTGACGGTCTCTGGACCTGCGACCTGGACAGCTCTCTTGAGGCTATTGCAGACAGAGGCTTCAATCTGCTGAGAATACCTATCTCCGCTGAGCTTATCAATTCATGGGCAGACGAAAATTATCCTACCGCTAATTTCAATCAGGCGACCAATTCATATCTTGTGGGAATGAACAGTCTCGAAATTTTTGATTATGTGGTTGATATGTGCCGTGCAAACGGTATCAAGATAATGATAGATATCCACAGTGCAGAGACTGACGCAAGCGGTCACATGAAAAATGTATGGTACACGGGAAAGGTATCGGAAGAGGATTTCCTTGACTCGCTGGGCTGGATGGCTGAGCGTTATAAGAAGGACGATACCATTATCGCCTATGACCTGAAAAATGAACCTCACGGAAAGGCAAACGAAAATCCCAGAGCAAAATGGGATGATTCAAAGGACGATGACAACTGGAAATATATTGCCGAAAAGGCGGCAAAGCGTGTTCTTGACAAGAATCCAAACGTGCTTATCATGGTTGAGGGTATTGAGATATATCCCAAGGATATCAAGTCAAACGGCGATTTTTCGTCAACCAATATGGGCGACTACCACTGCACATGGTGGGGCGGCAATTTAAGAGGTGTAAAGGACAATCCCGTTGATCTGGGCAAGTATCAGAACAAGCTGGTTTATTCTCCTCATGATTACGGTCCTACCGTATATCAGCAGCCATGGTTCAGCGGTGATTATACATACGAAAGCCTTTATGATGATGTATGGCATGACAACTGGCTTTATATCAAGGAGGATAATATCGCTCCCCTGCTTATCGGCGAATGGGGCGGCTTTATGAGAGACCCTAACCTTAAATGGATGACCTATTTAAGACAGCTTATCAAGGAGCATAAA
Source organism: Oscillospiraceae bacterium (assembly GCA_017481565.1). Lineage (GTDB taxonomy): Bacteria > Bacillota > Clostridia > Oscillospirales > Ruminococcaceae > RGIG4694. The sequence goes on from JAFUOZ010000033.1 coordinate 10,166, forward strand.
TTACATCATACCTTCTGGTGCTTCAACTCCAATTCGGGCGATACAGGCGGTCTGGTGCTTGATGACTTCACCACATGGGACGAGGATAAATACAAGTTTGTCAAGGAGGTACTCTGGCAGCAGGACGGCAAATTCGTCGGTCTTGACCATGAAATACCTCTGGGAAGCAACGGTATTACCTTAAGCGAGGCAGACTGAACAGGGAGAAGCTCAAATGAATAACGATCCCTTTAAATACTCTGTAAAAACCGATAAGGGCGAAAGGATATCCCCCTCCCTTGCTGTGATATATGCAGGGCATCAGAAATGCGAGCCTTGTCACAGCTGGGGCAGCGGTATCCGCTCCCATTATGTACTGCATTATGTTGTATCGGGAAAGGGCAGCTACTGTGCAGACGGAATGACCTATGAGCTTGGTAAGGGAGACTGCTTTCTTATATATCCCTCAGCGGAAATATCCTACAGGGCAGACAGCCTTGACCCGTGGGAATGTTACTGGGTCAACTTTTCGGGCAGCGATGCGGATTATCTTATAGGCAGAACAGGATTTTCACATAAATCCCCTGTTCTTGCGAATTGCAGCGAAAAACTCCCCCTGCTTATGGAGGAGCTTTTAAAGAACAGCGGCGGTGCAGACTATGAAAACCTGCGCATGACGGGATATATGTATCTGATACTGTCGCTGCTTATGGAATATCCTGACAGGGAAAAGGAAAAGGATATTCTTTCGGACGCCTGCAGATTTATAAAAAGCAGTTATCATCTTCCTGTTTCGGTGGAGGATATCGCCGCTGCTGCAGGGGTCTCACGTTCTACACTGTTCCGTTCCTTTAAAGCGGAAAAGGGAATATCCCCTATTGAATATCTTACCGATATACGCATTGCAAAGGCTGAAAAGCTTCTTGAACAGACCGATATATCCATAAGCGCAATTTCACGAAGTGTAGGGTATGAGGATAATCTTTATTTCTCCCGTGTATTCGGCAAAAAAACGGGGTTGTCTCCTACCGAATACAGAAGCAGCAGTAAACCGAGGTGATATAATGAAAGTGATTTTTCTTGACATTGACGGTGTTCTCAATTATGAGGGCTGTCCTGTCATGATAAACGGGATATATTTCGTTGACGATGAAAGGATAAAGCTGCTGAAAAGTATCATAGACAGAACGGGTGCAAGGATCGTTCTGTCATCAACATGGCGCTACGGCAAATTTTTAAAGGACGACTCTCCCCGTGAATACAGGCTTTTCAAAAGGCTGAAAAAACGCCTTGAAGAACATGAAATATTTATCACATCGTATACACCTGTTTTTGACTATGAGGGACGTGCCTACAGAGGTGATGAGATCTCCGCATGGCTTGAAGGCTGGAAAGGTAATGCGGTGGAAAGCTTTGTTATCTTGGATGATAATAACGATATAGAGCCTTATTCCGATCATCTTATACAGACCTCATGGCAAACGGGACTTACCTCTGAGGACGTTGAAAAGGCAGTCATGGCACTTGAATGAAAGGATATTTATATGAATAAATGGCATGAGGACCTTACCAATATAGCATATAGAAAAAGCTATATTGACGGTTTTGAAAAATACTGCAATGAGGTTTTCTCCGAGGGTGTTTATGAGGAATACTGTACTGTGCAGGCAGGTCACGGATATACTTTAAAATATCGGCTCTGTACCAAATACGTAACCGATATAAAGGTGAAGGAATGCTCGGAATATGAGCTTTATTCCCCTGACGGCAGAAAAATATTCAGCTATAACGCTCCCGAAAGTACACTTCATACAGTGACGGAAATAAACGGTACTCTGTATTATATCTATAATGATAATCTTTACGGATATAATGTGCTGCAGCTTTCCGATATGGCAGAATACCGCTATTTTCCTAAGGCTTCAGATTCATTCGGTGCATATCCCGTAAGGCAGGATTATGAGGAAACTTTTATATGGACTGAGATTTTCTATAATCCCGATAATCATATTATGGCGGTGCACGGCTGCTACTGGGCGTCACCCTATGAGGTCATGCTCTATCATATTCCCGATATTATGAAGCCCTTTGACGCTATAGGCTGTCCGAGGGAATATTCGGGATATCAGTACTATGATACAGCAGATAAAGAGCCTGTTATTTGGAATGGAAATGAGCTGATAATAAACTACTGTGAGGCGTACGCCGATGAAACGGATTTTCCGTCGGGACAGCTTGTTTTTACAGAAGAGGAATACATGAAGTTTATGTACAGAATTATATAAAATAAGAAAAAGGGCGTAAAAAGCTTATATTTGCTTTTTACGCCCTTTTTTCAGCCAAAATAATTACGGAAGCACTGTTCAAAGCCGCAGGCATCGTTTCAGACCCACGAAAAGACTTTACTGAGAGGGTCTTGAAACGATTTGAACAGCGATTTCTTATGATTCCTTACCCTCATCGTTTCCGAAGAAAAGCTTCATTGACATATATATAGACTTATCCTCGGCAAAGCCTGTTTTCTTATAAAGAGGATAACCGCATTTTGTGGAGCGGAGCTCGATATATGAAAGATCCCATTTTGAACCGTCATCTATAGCCATTTGCACAAGATGCTCCCCTATTCCCATTCTGCGATATTCGGGAAGAGTAAACACATTCATAAGTGTTCCTGTCTTTCCCGTTATGAAAAGCGGACTTGCAGGCTTATTCACAAGTACAAAGAAAACACAGCCTGCAGGTTTTCCGTCACTTTCGGCAAGATATACAACAATATCCCTGTTGAGATGCTCCTGAAAATATCCGTAAAGCTGAGAGTTTATCTTATCTGACATTTCCTTTTCCATATCGGGATGTGTTTCATTAAGATAACCCATTCGCAGCATTATTATAGTTTCCATATCCGAGGGCTGTGCTTTTCTGTATGTAATCATTTTATCACTTTCCTTTATTTTTATTTCTCTGTATATTTTATCATTATACGGCTCGCTTGTCAATATCCCGAAATAAAAAATTATTTCTTAAAAACAAGCTGATTTATCATCATTTACAAAAAACAATTCACAAAAAAAAATAATTATGCGAACCCGTTCGTATTGTTAATTCATTTTTCATGTGCTATAATACATGCATAAAATACATAAAATCATGCTGAAACGGAGGTATTATAAATGAGCAGATTTACCGATGATGAGATCGAAGAGATCGTAAACAGACTTATGGAAGAGGATCATTCCGATGACGATGATATCACATCCGATTTTTATGAAACAGAACCGGAAGGCGATATGCTGGACGAATTCAAGGATATGAGCCGTGAATTTGATGAGCTGTTTTCCGATGACATAAAGGAAATTGCAGATGAATACGCAAAGCTTCTTAAGGATTATAAGGAATATACCGATATCTGCGGTGATGATATGGCTGATGATCCCGAATTTATCAGAAACGGCATCGCTATGAATAATCTGAGTACTCTTATGGGAATGTTCACCGAATATACAGGCAATATAAGCGGATTTCTTAAGGCAACAGCAAAGCTTGCAGATGAGGATATAGTTGTTGAGCTTCCCGACGAAAATGATTCTGACCGATAAAATCATGAGAAGCTGTATTTTATAAAAATGAAAGGAAGAATTATTATGTCAGATGTTTTAACAGGAAGATTCGGCACTGCGGAGCAGTATCGGAGATACGGAGAAGTTATTGATGCAAAAGACAGAACTCTTAAAGGAAAGGTAATGGCTAAGCTGGTAAAGGAAAACTTCATTCCCGCAATGTTCTGGCTTGGCTGCAGATATATGAATGAAAATGCAGATCAATTCGGCTTTCCGCAGGTGAATTGCCTTGATTATGATGATATTTCATATATGTTTGAAAAAAATCCTAATTATATAAAGGGCGTAAAGCTTCTTAAACGTGCGGTCGACAAAGGATATATCCTTGCATATCCTGAGCTGGCTTTTGCTTACAGTAACGGAAGCGGTGTAAAGAAAAATCCGAAAACAGCTCTTTCCCTGCTGAATGATGCAATAAGCTGCTATCGCTCGGCTGAGATAGACGAAAAATACAAAAATGAATTCGGCGCGCGGCTTTACACCGAAATGGGTGATATATATCACAGGGAATACGACGATTCGGGACGTGCACAGTTGTGTTATGAAAACGCTTTGTCCGTTGACGCTGACTATTTACCTGCGGTCTGGGGTCTGGATAATCTGAAAAGATGAGGAGGAGTAATTATGGGTTCAATGGTGAGAAAAACTGTTAAGGCAGACTGGCCTGTATGCGCCTTCTGCAAATATTGGTATGATCCCGCAAATATGCATATCGCTCCGAAGGCTCCCAAAATGGATCAGTGGGAATATGACCGTACCGCATACTGCAAATGCCTGAGAAAAAATACCATGAAGGACGCCGGCGGCGGTGCAGGCTGCAGAGATTATGTATGCAAGATACCTCTTATGCTTGACAGGCACTGATACGGTTTTATCAGATTTGTGCATAATCGCCCTTAATATTGTCGGATATTGAATATTTTTGGGTGATATTGACATTTTATATCAGATATGTTATAATAAATATGAAATCAATTCTTAACAGAAAGGATAATTCTTATGAGTAAAAAAACAGTTTATTTAAACAGTCTTAATGAACTTTCGGAAATTTCCGCAAGATACAATTCCGATTCGGATACAAAAGCCTTTTCCGATCGTATATCGGAAATAAACAGCTTTATGGTGACTACTCCGATCATTGGTGAATTCAGCGCCGGAAAAAGCTCGATGATAAATTCTATGCTTGGCTGCAAGCTTCTTTCAACAAATATCAGACCCGAAACCGCAGTGCCCACTGAAATCTACTACGGAAACAACCGTGTGACCGAATACAGACAGGGAAACACTTCCGTTTACAGCGTTGAGGAATTTGACAAGAAAGTCCTTGCGGCAGATGATATTGATCTTGTTCAGATAGAATATGACAACGAGATACTGAAAAATGTAAGAGGCGTAAAGCTGGTGGATATGCCCGGCTTTAATTCGGGTATCGAACGTCATAACAATGCTCTGGATAAATATCTTCCCACAAGTCTGGCATATATTCTGGCAGTTCCCGCAAATGCTCCCACGTTAAGAGAATCTGTAGTCAATTTTCTTAATGAGCTGAAAATCCATGAGGTGCCTGTTTATCTTGTTATCACAAAGGCAGATCAGGCTACATATAACGATCTGGAGCAGGCGGCAGAATCTCTGAAAAAGGAGCTGGAGCTTTATCTGGGAATAGACAATGCTCAGATAACATCTGTATGCTCACAGAAAAACGGCAATGTTGACGGCTTTGTAAAATTCCTGGAGGATATACACAGCAAGTCGGATATGCTTTTTGACACATATTTCAAGAAAAAGATCACCGCAGACGCTGCTCCCCTTGCGGCATATCTTGAACGCCGTCTTAAAGCTGTCGATATGTCGGAGGAAGAGATCGATATAAAGATCGAGGAATTCAATCGTTCCATAGAAAAGCTTGAAAGCGATGTTGCCGACAGAAAGGCAGATTTTGCAAGACAGGCTGCGCGCGCTGTTGACAGGATAAATTCAAATGTACGGTCAAGTCTTGAAGCATCAAGTGAAAGTCTGGCAAATATGCTTAAGCAGGGTCTGGATATCAACAACAAGATAAACTATATCATAAGAAACTCGGTGACCTCGGGTATCAAGGCTGAGCTTGAACCTGCTATTGTCGCATTTGCCGACGGTATTGAACAGTCAATAAATGTAAATGCTGTGGTAGTGCTGGATAACAGCAGCGACGAGGACAAGGAAAACGAAAAGGAATTAAGGGACAAGCTTTCTACTTCGGGTATGGCTATCGGCGGTGTTCTGGGAAGTACTCTTACCGAGTCAATAGCTTCTGTGCTTTCTACCTCAGCTATAGGTACTGCCGCAGGTGCTGCGGGACTGGGTTCAACTCTGGGCGCACTTGCTGGTCCTCTCGGAATTGCTATCGGTGCTGCTATCGGTCTGGGAATAACCTCGCTGTTTGCAAAAAGGAAAAACGAGGAAAGAACAGATAACGCAAGAAGCAAGGTAAACGCCGTTATCGAGCAGGCTATCACCGAGGCAGGCAATATCGTTGAGGGTGAGATAAAAGTCAGAGTAAATACTGTTTCCGAGCAGATCTCTGAGGAGATCAGGGAGCAGAAGGAACAGATACTTGCATCTCTTGAGGACGCAAAGCGTGAAAAGAAGCAGAAGGCAGACGAAGCCGCTGCTATCACAAATCAGCTTAACAACGATCTTGAAGCAGTAAGGAGAATCATCAATGAGCTGTGAGGACAATATACTTCAGATAATAAAAAAAATAGTCAATGTAACGCCTGAACAGTTTACGGCTGCCAATATCTCTCAGCTTGAAGAGATCATAAAGGTGAAGATCCCGCAGACCATGAAGGAGCATGCTCCGATGAATTTTCCGCAGCTTTACGATGATTTCTGCAGCGAATATGAGCGGTTCAAGGAATTTATACTTTTTGAGCCGCTCATAGGAAAGACTGTCGTCGCTCTCGGCGGAGGATTCAGCAGCGGAAAATCCACCTTCCTGAATTCGCTTATGAGCAGCTTTTCAAGCGAAACGGGCAAAAAGGCAAATATACTTCCGTCGGCGATAAATCCTTCGACCTCTGTACCTACGTATATCGTTCACAGTGACAGCGGTTCATCGGCTTACGGCTATAATATATTCAATTCAAAGGTAAATCTTGATATAGAGGATATCAAGCCTATCTCCCACGGCTTCGGAAGAAATGATGAGGACGACGGGGACAGGGGCATACAGATGGGTCAGATGCTTAAAACTATTTTTGCATCGACCCCTTCTCAGCCCTTTGAAAATATAGCTTTTCTGGATACTCCCGGATATTCAAAGGCTGAAACTCTTGAGCATACCAACAAAACGGACGAAAATATAGCACGTCAGCAGCTTAACAGCGCAGACTGCATTTTATGGTTTATCGACTGTGACAGAGGAACCTTCCCTGAGGACGATATCAGATTCCTGAAATCTCTTGAAAATAAGTCTGCGCCCTTGCTTATAATCGTAAACAAGGCGGACAAGAAAACAGAGAGCGATCTCAGGGACATTGTCGGAACGATAAGGAATATTGCAAAGCAGAGGGGTATCAGCTGTGCGGATGTGCTTGCATTTTCAAGAAAAAAAGGCACGGAGGACAAATTTGACAGGGCGAAAATTATAAATATGCTCAAAGGCTGGAACAAGCCTGTCAGGGAATCAAACTTTGCATATAATTTCAGTCTGCTGTTTATTAAATGCAGAGATTATACAGATGAATGCATATCCACCGAAAAACACAAGGTGGGAAGTCTTAAAAAGGCGCTTACTCTGGCTGAAAGCGACGATGTTATAAATATACTGCGTGATCTTACTTCGGACAGCACGCTTAAGCTTGCGGAAATGAAACAAATGCGTTCATCTCTGGAAAATCTGAGAAATGAATTCTTTACCGAGCTGCGCAGAGTTGCGTCGGTTATCGGAATAAGGCTGCCTGAAGCCGATGAAATGAAAATGGCATATGAAAAAATGCTTGAATCGGGTACAAATCCGCTGAAGGCTGCGGAGGAATGCTGCAAAAACAAAAAGAACGATAACAGCAATGCATACTATGATTCAATTTCATCGGGGTTCGGCGGTATATCATTATCGGACCCTGACGACAGTGAAACGGAAACAAGACATTACAGCAATATCTGCGGTAAAATGAAAAACATAAAACAACGAGCTTCTGTCTTTGACAGTCTGAACAGTGCATTTGACAAAACAGATACGGCAAAATCAACTGCCGTATCTACACTGGATAAGCTTAATTCATTATTTTAAGGTGGAAAATACATTATGAAAACATTGAAAGAAATTCAGCAGGAGCTTGAGGAGCTGATACAGAAGGTAAAAAATATCTCGGCAGATATTGCGGAGTATGAGGAGGCTACCCGTCCCGTAGATGACAGCAGCATTGATTTTGAAGAGGTAAAGCTTATTGCAAAAAGCCGTCTGTATAAAAATCATGTACTTGCAGATCAGGACGACAGCATAAGAGAAAAATATCTTACCGTTCTCTTTTCGGCTTTGTTCGGAGAAAATCTTAATGTGACAGACGCACTTGCGCATATATTCAAAATAGGCTACAGCTCAGGCTACAGCGGAGATATGAAGGGACTTTATGCAAAAGGTCTTGGCATCACTCCCGCAGAGCTCAATAACTGCATAAAGGATATCAGAGGAACAAAGCTTGCGGAAGTGCTGGCGGCGGATATGCTTATCGTTACGGAAAAATATCTTTCCGACAAGGAAACATCACGGAGATATGTTTCAAAAATGATCTCACTGCTGGGACTGGATTCGGAGCAGGCTGATTTTGTTATTTCCTTTGCAAAGGTTATTATTACCGAGGATATAAGCGGCTATAAAAGCGAACGCAGATTTCTTGATGATGAATACAGCTGTTATATTTCCGACAGTGCGGTTATCAGAAAGGCTGTTAAAAAAGCACGTAAGGTTTTTTATTTGCATATCAGGCAGATGTTTGGAGATTGCAGCTCAGGAATAAGATATTATAGTAATTGGGATTATGTACATAAAATTACAGCTTTCTGGGATTTAAAGAATTATAAAATTAACGATAAAAATATGATTTCAGTACGTTTTTCAACTGAAGATACAGAACATGAAAGTTTTGGTCTTTATACTTATTTTTTCCGGTATGAATTTCTAATTAAATTTAATATATCCGATGATATGCCTTTGGAATTACATACGGGAGATATGGCGGTTTCTTTTATTCCTGCGGCAGGTTATTACCATTCCAACTTTGATATACAATCTTTATGTACCGAATGGTATGAAAAGCAGCCGAAAACTGATCCCATTTACAGTGAATTGACCGACGGTGACAGAGAGAAGCTTGCAAATGAAGAAAACTGGACTAGCAATTATGAACTGTCATATATTGAAAGAAAACAGAAATAAAATAAACTCTTAACCGCACATGAAAGGACTGAAAAGAATGAAAACAATAAAAGAGCTGCAGCAGGAGCTTGACGCGGCAACTCAGAGAATCGCTGCTGCCGCAAAGCTTTCATCAACGGAAGGGGCAGAGGTGCTTTCAAATGTGATACGCTCGATAAACAGGGTTTCGGCAGAGCTTACCGCATATTCCACCGAAGCGGAGGTCACCGAAAACAGCTTTGATTTCAAAACAGAGGAGCTTAAGCCGCTTAAGCTGTACAGCTGTCACCCTGCGGATACGCTTGAAGAATATGAAAAAAGCAATTATCTTACGCTGCTTTGCAGCAGTCTTTTCAACGAAAAGGACAAGCTTAAAAGCTGTCTTTCATATATTTTCGGAATCGGCGAGGCTATCGGCTATACCGGCAGCAGAAACGGTATTTATTCAAAGGCGCTGAACCTTTCGGAAAATGAGCTTGAAAGCTTTACCGATATGTTCAGAAATACCCCTGCCGCAAAATCGCTTATTGCTGATATGATAGTGCTTTCCGAAAAATACGCAAGCGACAAGACTGTATTGAGAAAATATATCACCACGATGATAGAGCTTCTGGGCATTGACAGCGACGACACAGATTATATCATATCCTTCTCAAAGGTGCTTGTTACGGGAAATCCCAAGGAGCTTAAAACAAAACGCCGCTTTGTTGACGCAGACCTGAAAAAATATATCGACGGTATGCCGAAGCTTAAGCAGCAGATAATCAATATGCGTGAGCCGATGTATCTTAATATAGAGCCTATGGCAACACACACGGGCGGTTTCTTATCTTCATATCAGCATACATATTATGATGTAAAGGATATACACTGTCGGATTTCGGGGAAAAATATCCACTGCAACATAAGAGGAAACCGCAGTATGAGTATAACATATCCAATTCCTTCAAAAAAAGCGCTTTTTGAGCTTGCAAAGGAACAGCCATGTTCATGGATACCGATCGTCGGATTTTTCCATTCGCCGCTGGATTCCGAGGTTGAAGTATATGAATGGTATAAAAGTCAGCCTGAAGATGATCCGAAATATTCTTATCTTTCTCCGAGAGATCTTTATACGGTTGCATTGGATGAAGGCTGGGACTGTAATTATGATGAGGTGTTTTGATCATGGAATTACTTAGTACAGATTATATTGCCGACTTTGAAGAATTTGAAAAGGACGCAGCCGATATAAGAAATAAGCTTTTGCCCTATGCGGATATAATTGAAATATCTATGCTTGATACTATCGTCAATAACTTCAGACAGGCAACCCAAGGCTTTTTTCAGAAGAACAGAAAGCTTACTATCGGTGTTATGGGACAGGTAAAAGCCGGAAAATCATCATTTCTCAATACGCTGCTTTTTAACGGCAGAGATGTTCTTCCGAAAGCAGCTACCCCTAAAACTGCCACACTTACAAAGATAGAATATTCCGAGGAAAACAGCATCGAGATCGAATATTATTCCCCTGAGGAATGGCAGACCTTCAAGGAATCCGCAAAGACTTCCGCCGCTATGGGTATACATCGTTCCGGTGATGTTGCTTCCGAAATAATCAAGCTTGCAAAAAAAAGCGGAGTTGATCCACAAAAATATATTAATAAGGGCAGAGAGACTGTTACCTTTGAATCACGGGACAAACTCATGGAGCAGCTTAATGAATATGTAGGCGAAAACGGCAGGCTCACGCCCTTTGTGAAATGTGTTATTCTCCGCATCAATAACGAAGAAATCAAGGATATATCCGTTGTGGATACCCCGGGTCTTAACGACCCTATCGCTTCACGTACCGCTCGTACAAAGGATTTTATGAAGCACTGCGACGTTGCCTTCTTCTTAAGCGGCGCATCTCAGTTTCTTGATGAAAATGATACAAATCTTCTGACAACACAGCTGCCCTCAGAGGGAATCAAGCGGCTTATCCTTATATGCAGCAGATTTGACGGGGGCGTTCAGGATACTCTTGAAGATACAGAAGCACTTGACGAGGCTATAAGGCATATAAAATCAGAGCTTACAATCCAAGCCCGAAACACTATCTCCGACTATATCAAAAAGCTTGAAGCACGAAGAGGAAAAGCCGAAAGTCAGGATTTTGTAAAGCTTATAGAGGGCTGCAAAAAGCCATGCTTTATTTCTTCAATGGCTTATAATATGTCCTTTAAAGATCAGTCTGATTATTCCGATGAAGAAAAGCTGGTTTTTGAAAACCTCAACAGCTTTGATGATCTTGAAGAGAACGCAGAAGCTACTCTGCGTAAAATAGGAAATATCGATGAGGTCAAAAAGCTTTTCAACGAGGTTATCGCCGAAAAGAATATTACTCTTGAAGAACGTGCAAAGAAATTTGCTCCCGATGCAAGAAATAATCTGGCTGAGCTTATCAGGCAATACAGCGATCATGTTACAGCAAGGTTCAATATGCTTAACGAACAGGATAAGGCTGATATCGAAAGACAGAAAAAAACTGTTCTTTCTCAGAAAAATGCTATAAATGCCGATATTGAAGCTATTTTCGGTGATATCGCTGTAAGGATCGAAGAGGAAAAGGTAAGAACAACAGGCATTATCAGGGATATGAAAACTGATTGCAGCAGCATATCCGAACATACGGAAACACGGCATGTCAAAAATTATGTACGTGTAAGCGACGCTAAATGGTATAATCCATTTTCATGGTTCAGTTCTCATTATGAGGACAGAAGCTATTCGGTTACAGAATCCTATCTGGATACCGCAGACGCTATTGACAGCGTAAACCGTTTTGCAAATACTGCACAGAAAAATATCGATCAGATATTCTCAAATGCAGTCAATATACGAAAGGTAAAGACTGATATACTTAAATCGGTTATTGCAAATTTTGATACCTCCGATGACAGCTTTGATCCCAACTTTTTCAGAAGTGCGGTTGAAAGTACACTTAATCTGATAGAATTCCCTGTTATTCATTTTGACTCGGACAGTATCAGGGACAACGCATTCGGAAGCTTTCAGGGACATATTACGGATACAAGCGAAACAAGCTCGCTGCGTATTGCACTTTCAAGATCCATAAGCGATATTTTCGGTCTTACTATGGATAAGCTTCTTTCTTCCGTAAAGGAATTCAAGGAAAGCATTTCGTCCCTTAAGGAAAATGTAAAGGAAAAGCTTATGAAGGATATCGAAGCCGAATATGATAAAATCCTTGAACAGTTCGGCAGCAAGGAGGCAGAACTTAAAAAGTACAGCGAGGTTTCGGATATACTCAATAAATTATCGGTATAACACCCTGTCCGCAGAGGTCCGCAGGAATAATGTTCCTGTGGACCTCTGCGTTTTTTAAGTAACCGCTGTGTTCTCTTTAAAAAGCCAAAGCATACAAATGTATGTTTTGAAATATGTGAAAATCAACTATTGACATTATAAGACAATTATACTATAATAAGCTCATAACATACAAGTGTATGTTATAAAAAAGCTATAGCTATAAAAAATATAAGGAGAGATCTTACATGAACAAAATAAAAAGACTTCCCGACACCGAATTTGAGGTTATGATGTGCGTATGGGAGCATGAGCCGCCGTGCTCCACCGCAGATATACACAAGGCTCTTGAAAAAACAAGAAGCTGGAATATGTCCGCATTGCAGACAATGCTTAACCGACTTACCGAAAAGGGCTTTCTGTCAACAGAAAAAATCGGCAAGAACAGGTGCTATACGCCCCTAATCTCCAAGGAGGAATATCTTGCAGCCGAAAACCGTTCCTTTATCGAGCGTATCAACGGCGGCAGCATAACACGTCTTGTAGCGTCACTTTATGACAGCAGATCTATCGGTGAAAAGGATCTTGCCGAGCTTATGGACTATATCAACAAACACACGCAAAACCCAAAGGAGTGACCTGAATGGTAGATTTTTATACATATTTCATAGGCGAGGACCATTTTTTTGATGCACTTATAGAAGCGTCTGTTTCGGCTGTTCCGCTGCTTATACTGATACTGCTTGTAAAGCGGCTCACACGGAACAGACTTGACCCTAACTGGAGATATGCAGTCTGGCTGGTGCTGATATTACGTCTGTTTATACCGATAAATATTCTCCTGCCTACAGAAAATCATCTGCTTATCCCATGGATAGATATGCCCATAGAAATATATCACCCCGAACCCGAAAAAATCTATGGTGCTTCTGAGGTATGGCACTGGAGCACCGTATCGGAGTTTGAAGCGTTTCAGATATCTGAGGTGCTTATCCCTGTATATTTCACTGTTGCGGCGTTATATCTGATAATACTTTTCGGCGGACATTTCCTGCTTATGCGGAAAATAAAACGCTGGAGCAGACCATGCCCAGAAAGCTTTGATGATATCATCTCCGAAATGAAGGTGAAAAAGCCATCTATCCTTATCTGTGACGCTGTTATTTCACCTATGCTTATCGGTTTTTTCAAGCCGAGAATAGTTCTTCCCAATGCAGAGCTTACACGTGAGGAGAAGGAATATATAATCCGTCATGAGCTTGTGCATCTGAAAAGGGGCGACCTCTGGTACAGGCTGGCGCTTAATCTGCTTAAGGTATTTCAGTGGTTCAATCCCTTTGTGCATATCATCGCAAAGCAGGCGGCGGAGGATATGGAGATATCCTGTGACAAAGCCGCACTTAAGGGACTTAAGAACGCTGACGGAGATTATTCCAAACTTATTGTAAGATTTGCCGCAAGACAGAAAAATACCGCTCTCACAACCTCATGGAGCGGCAATATCAAGGCTCTGAAACGCCGTGTTTCCGAGATTCTGAACAGTAAATCGAAAAACAGCTTTGTCTTGGGCAGTGTAATGTGTATGTTGGCTGTGCTTATCAGCGGATTATTCACATCACAGGACTGTACAAACAAGTATTTCTATGACCTTGTATCACCCTATCCCGAGGAGGTATGGGAATTTACCGCCGATGAATCATGGAAAAACATCATCACCGATGAAACTGACCCGAATAAACTGGCGGAGCTTGCCTTTGAACAGTACATAAGCCGCTTTGTAGGAAATGATGTTCCCGAATATTTCCGTATCAGTGAATACAAGGTTTTCAAAAGCTCAGGCAGACGACTTCACGGACAGATAAAAAATGCTGTTATATGCTCTGTGCATTACGGTGTGAGCTTCTATAACAAAAACGGAAATACCTATCATAATGATAACTTTTCATTGGAAGGCTTCGGCAGAGGAATAAACATAATGAGTACAATGAATATTGCTCTTACGCCTGTGGAAAACGGATATAAAATAAGTAGCTGCGGCTTGAATGGTATGGCATTTGGCGGTGGTCTGCGGCTTACCGATACGGAGGAACGGTTCACATATGAAATAAAAGAGATGTATGCGGCAGGATATCTTTCCGAAAACGGTCCTCTGAATATCAACAAATCGGACGAGCTTTTTAAAGCATACCCCGAAAAAACTGAGCCGGTAACTCCCGAAATAGTATTTGACAGTCATTACAGCGATTTTTCGGAAAACAAGGTTTACCGCACCTATCTTGTATATAATTCCCCCGAAAAAGTGTATGCCGACGAAAAGCTTACTGTGGAGATCACTATTTTTCCCGATAATGATCTTTACACACGATACAGCTATACACAGGTTACCGTTGAAAAGGGAAAATTCACACACGAATGTACACAGACTGACAGTCTTACAAGCTGTGCTGTTCCCGTTGAGATCAATTCTCCCGAGGAATATCTTGAATATTTTTCAACTCCAAGAGACGGTTATGCATTTACTGTAGTAGACTATAAAAATATAACCGAGGAAAACGGAGGTGTATATGCGGAGGTCGATTATAAGGGTACTATTGACGGTGTAATGTCCTTTGACAGCGAATATGTAAAAATCAGACTTTACGATATATGACCTATGACAAAAGCCGCTTGTGGACCTTAAGGAAACGCTGATTAAAGGCGCAGCCATCGATTACGCCGCACGAAAATACGTGACTGAGTGGGGCGATAATCGATTTAATCAGCGGTTCCTTAACGCTCACAAGCGGCTTTATCATATCATATTTCAGCAAATACTGCCGAACAGGGCTTTATTGTAATTCTGCCGCTGTCAATATTGGCATTTCCGTAAATTATATTCTTTATATCATAAGAAAGCTCGGCTGTTTTTTCCTCTGACGAGGGATTTATCATTATCAGCAGCTTTTCTTCATCACAGCTTCTGATATATATCAGCGGATATCCGTCCGAAATAAATTCAACTGTTCCCATGCTCTGCAATGCCTTATGAGACTGTCTTATTCCGATAAGCTTTTTTACTTCACTGTACACCGAATTTTCATCTGTCATCTGCGACAGTACATCGGGACGATCGGAAGAATTATCCTGCGGTATATAAAGCTTTTCGGGCGCTGCCGCAGAAAAACCGCAGTTAAGGGTATTATCCCACTGCATAGGTGAGCGTGAGCCTGTTCTGCCGTAGCCGCCTTCCTTTGATACAAGTCCCTCAACGTATCGCATACCGATCTCGTCACCATAATATATAAAGGGCGCACCGGGCATTGACAGCAGAAAAGCAAAGGCTGTTTTCAGTTCATCATTGTCAAGACGTCTTGCAAGCCTGTCCATATCATGATTTCCCGAGGGTATGCAGATAAGTCCCCTGCCGCCTGTCTTTTCATAGTTTTCCTTATATTTTGCGATGAATTCCTTTGCGCTGCCCTTTCCTCTCTTTGAGAAATAAGGCTCATCACAGCGGAAAAGATCATTATAATGAGACGGTCCGAAATGGAGCAGAAAATCCATGTGAAAGCCGCCCATAAGAGATTTATCGGGCTCTCCCCATTCAGATACCATAGCCGCTTCGGGAAATTCCTTGTCAAGAAATTCTCTGAAATCCTGCCAAAGCCTTACAGTTGCCTGTCCGTCAGGATCATTCTTTACAAGCGAGCCTGCCATATCCACACGGAAACCGTCACAGCCCATTTTAAGCCAGAAACGCATAATATCCTTTATAGCCTCACGGGTCGCCATAGGACCTTCATCTTCGGGTCTCATCTGCCATGGACGGTCGGGATTTGCAAAACCGTAATTAAGCGCAGGCTGATGTGAAAAGAAATTAAGAGCACAGCAGCCGTCACGGTCGGATATTCCTCTTAAGCTGTCCATTCCGTTTGGTGATTCCCATATACTGTCCGTCCATACATATCTGTCAGAATATATATTTTTCTCTGCTTTGACCGATTCTCTGAACCATGGGTGTTCAACCGAGGTATGTCCGGGAACAAGGTCTAAAATAATATGCATTCCCCTTTTATGCGCTTCTGCGAAAAGCTCGGACATATCCTGATTTGTTCCGTATCTCGGAGCGATCTTTTTATAATCGGAAACATCATAGCCTGCATCTCCGAAGGGGGATTCAAAGCATGGATTTATCCATATTGCGTTACAGCCAAGTTCCTTTATATAATCAAGCTTTTTTGTAATTCCGCTGATATTTCCTATACCGTCTCCGTCCGTATCGAGAAAAGACTGCGGATATATCTCATAAAATACTGCATTTTCAAGCCATTTCGGCATAACTATCTATCCTTTCTTATAATTAAGGGCAATACCGCACTTTTGCCGTATTGCCCTGTCATTTTATAATGTATCAGTCTCTGGGACGTCCTCTGAAATGTCTTGTATGTGATTTTCGTTCATACATCTTATCGTCAGCCTTTTTCATTATTTCGTCAATATCCATATTATCGGTCACTGCATCTATCTCAGTTCCGCAGCTTGCGCCTATCTTGTATTCCTTGCCGGATTCCTCATTAAGAGTCTTCACAGCAGCTTCCAGTCTTTCGGCAAAGCCTGTTACACGTTCATCGTCCTTATCATCGGTAAAGATGACTGCCATAAACTCATCTCCGCCGAAACGTGCACATATACCGTTTTCACCTGTACAGCTGTTTATAATACCTGCAACCGCACGTATAGCATAGTCACCTTCCTTATGACCGAAATTGTCGTTGATGTATTTAAGTCCGTCAAGGTCAATGGAAGAAACAAAAATATATTTTGGTCTGCCCGATTCTGAATTGAATCTGTTCACAAGCTCCTTATAAAAGCCTCTGCGGTTATAAAGCTCCGTCAGACTGTCATGTACATACATTTCCTCAAGCTTTTTATTGCTCTCGGAAAGCATGTTGTTTACCTTCAGCATCATAGCCTTGCTTCTTATAGTATCAAAGGAATGATTAAGGCTTGAAGAGAAATTATATAAATTCTCAAATTTTATCCACTCAGGCTCAAAGCCTATGGCAATATATCCGTATATTTTTTCCTGATAATGTATAGGGAAATAAAGAATAGGCTTTCCTCTCTCTATCATTTCAGCAATATAGGGCGGCGTTCTTCCATAAGGACTCTGAGTCATGGGAACCTCAAAGCCATATGAAAAACCAAACTTCACAACTGTTGTCATAGGCTCTTCAAAGGCTATTTTTTCTTCAAGGACCGCATTGGGATCAAGGTCTATGACTGATGTACGCACTGCAATGCATACACTGTCCGCATAGAGAGCGCCTATATGACTGCCGAGACATTCACAGGCAGCTTCAATGGTTTCACAGTCGGTCATGTGATTATTCACGCTGTCCATATCCTTGAAAAATTCGTCCTTGACCCTGAGACGGTCATAGAAGGACATAACAAGCTCATTTACATTTGTAAACACAATAGGCTTACAGCCGCAGGACTGTGAACAGCCTGTCTGATAGGATATAAGCTTATCGCCTGTTTCAAAAACACCCGTTTCAAGATATTTCACAATAGCATCAATCGCTGTTTTGGCTGCTGCCTTTTTGTCCTGATATGCGGTGGTAAGTCTCGGAGTATGGTATTTTTCCTGCTCGATACCGTCAAAGCCGGTTACCATGATATCACCCGGAACGGAATATCCCCTGTTATGAAGAACACGGCAAGCTGTCATTGCCATGGCATCGTTTGCACAGATAATAGCTTCGGGTATCGGCAGACCGCTGTCAAGAAAGGCATTTACTGCTTTTTCAGCGGGAGCGTCCCAGAAATCGCCGTATCCCAGACGGCGTTCATCAAATTCTATATTATTTTCAGCAAGTACCTTTTTGAATACGTCTACACGTTCCTCGGAAAAATCATTTCCCTTGATACCTGCAAGGAAATTTACTCTTGTACATTTATGATCCTCAACAATATGCCTTACTATTTTTTCAAAGGCGTTGGAATAATCATACAGTACATTGAAGCAGCCTTCAATACGTCCGTCAATGGTAACAACAGGCACATTCTTCTCCTTGGCATCGGAAACTATCCTGTTAAGTACCTTTTTATCCTTGATTGTCTCACTGAGCACTATATATGCCGCAAGTCTGCCTATACCCACATCATCGTAGATGCTGCCTGCACCCTTGCTGTTATTATCATTATAAAACAAATCATTGAAGGCATTGAATACAAATACCTGAATATCATGCTTCTGAGCCTCGCTGCAGATATAGCTTACGACACGGCTTTTGGACAGATCATGTATTCCGGCAAGTATAAGACCTATAGATTTTCTTATGTTTTTATCAGACATGATACGCATCACCTTTTCGATGAAAAATAACAAACTCAATTTAAGTTATTATAACATATTTTAATAGTAAATTTCAATATCAAAGAGCGCTTTTTGTCACATTCCACCAACTAATCATATACAACTTTGTATACATTGTCAACGATATTTTACAGAACAAATTCTTCTTATCCAGTTCAGTGATGCATTGAACCACTGTGACGCATTTTCATTCAGATAGGACATATCATCATTCTTAAGAGCGGTATCATCACACAGGGCGATACCGTGTCCCCCTTCGGGATAAATATGTGCTTCAAAGGATACTCCTGCCATGCTCAGTGAATTCATATACATGATACTGTTCTGTACCGGGACGGTTTTATCATCTGTACAGTGCCAGATAAACGCAGGCGGAGTATTGCTGTCAACCTGCTTTTCAAGAGAAACACGTTCAAGCAGCTCACGGGACGGGGTCTCTCCGCATATACTTCTTATCGAGCCTTTATGAGAATATTCCCCCGATGTTATCACGGGATATGACAATATCTGCGCAAAAGGACGTATATCCGCATCTCCGAATATATCCTTCATAAAATCGGAATCATAATGAACCGCAAGGGACGCTGCAAGGTGAGCGCCTGCGGAAAAACCGCATACTATAATTTTTGTCGGGTCAACATACCATTTTTCCGCATTTTCTCTGACAAACCGCACTGCCTCGGCAAGCTCGCAGAGTGCTGCGGGAAAAGTTTTTCCGTCAACACTGTATTCCAGCACGAAGGCACTCATGCCGTATGCCTGATAACGAAGTGCAACGGGTCTGCCCTCACGGTAGGAGCAATGATGATATGAGCCCCCGGGACATATAATAACGGCAGGACGTTTTACTGCGCTGTTTTCACTGCCGATAGGCGTCGGATATGCTGTAAGCGTTGCTTTTATCCCTTTGAGAAAGGGGGAATTTATTTCATAGATATTCATTATAGATCATCTCCCATTATTTTTTATCGGCATATTATTGAAAATATTAAGACTTAACGGAGCATTTATCATTCGTCATTTTGCACGATTTATATAAAAACCGTTATATTTTCAACAGATTATATATGAAAAACAACATAAAATTTCACACAAAATTATAACAATTTATGCTTTTACTTGACAAAAAAACTCATGCATGCTATAATAATTACTGATTATAAATATATGACACTTACAGTGATATTTTAAAGTATATACCGATAAATAAACAACCTTTTTATAGTTGTATTATCGGCTGTGTCACTGTATCATATCGCATATACAGCATATCCCATGGAGGGAAAGCATTTTGGAGAAGATCCGCAATTTTTTGGATGAACATTTAAACAAGATACTTATCGGTCTGATAGCTCTTGTAAGTGTTATCTTTGTTATTATCATATTCACTCTGATAATAGGCGAAAACGGTGACCGCAGCATAATCGTAAGCGAGGTGTCGGGCGGTGTTTTCGTTGAGAAAAACGACGGTAAGGTCCCTGCTATACGAAATATGAAAATATCCGACGGTGATATCATCGTCACCGAACAGGGCGGCAATATAAAGCTTAAGACCGACAGAGGAAAATATATCTATATCGAACCTCGGTCAACGGTTTACATAAACTATACATCAAAGGCGGAAAAGGGCAGCATTGTTGTGAACATTTCCGACGGCTCTGTGCTTTGCAGGCTTGACAGCAAGCTTTCGTCAAAGGCTTCATTTGAAGTAAGAACGCCTAACTCCACCGCTTCTGTAACAGGTACGATATTTCACACTCGTTTTGATTACTATGACGATTTCAGCGGCTTTGAAAATGTTATGCTCACAAGCTACAGATGCGTTGAGGGAAATGTTCTTATCAGTCTCTATGACCCTGAGGGAAATCAGTCCGATGTTCCCGTTACACTTCTTGAAGGAAATGCAGCCGAGCTTATGTCATCAACAGGCTTTACAGGCTATAACTGCACAAATCAGCCCTATGCACTTACCGAGTTTTCGGCTGATACGCTGCGTACGCTTATCAATATAAGCGGCAGCAGGTCTCTGCCGTATACCCTCAATGAGCTTAACAATGCACATCTGACCGTTTCCGATCGTGAACAGCCTGTTACCGAAGCTGTTATCACGGCTCCCGAAACATCGTCGATATATAGATTTGAAACAGCCGATACTCCCGTATACGGAACACTTCCTCCATATACCGAGCGTACCCTGAGAGAAACCGAGTCTGTCACCTCAGAGGAAACACAGGAAACTGTTATTATACCTTCTGAAACAGTAACCGAAAGCAGCGGTCAGACCTCGGTAACACAAAACGAAACAAGCTACAACAGCTATGTATTTACCGAACCTGAGATCACCGTTTTCACTGTACCTACAGATGAAAGCGACGGTGTAATCACAGCATCTTCAGAAACATCCGACCCAAGCAATGAATCGGAAAGCGGTCTTTCTTCTTCCGAAAGCTCTGAGGATACATCGGAAGCTGTTTCAACTACCGCTATTCCATGGTGGGAGATCATAAATTCGGGTCTTGCCGAATTATCCGAAAAAAATACCGACAGCACTGAAAAATCAACAGCATCTCAGACAGAATCACAAGCATCTGAAAGTACACAGGCTGAAACCTCTTTATCGGAAGAAGCATCGGAGCAGACCTCTGCTTCTTCCGATACTGCATCGGAAACATCAGCCGATCCATAATGACCTATCGGTCAATCTAATTTTTTGCCGCTTACGGCGGCGGAACGGAGTTTTTTATGAAAAATATTCGAGGGGCAGTAATTGCAGGCGTAATTGCTCTGATCGCAGTTATAGCCACGATAGTGATTATTGTCGGAGGCGGTTCTGACGGAGGTCTTTACATAATCGACGTCAGCGGCGGAGTCAATATCAGCAATGCCGACGAGGGAACCTCACTTGACGCTGAAATGGAAATGGAGCTCACTCCCGGCGATGTCCTCACTGTAGGTGATGAAAGTACTTGTACTATCTATTACCGTACACGTAAAAATGACGGCAAAAACTATATGGTGCTGCTTCCCAATTCACAGGTTTATGTAACCAATAAATTTACAGGAAAAAACACTGCCGAGCTTTATCTCAACAGAGGAACTATCATCTCCAGCAATGCTGAGGATCTGGGTGCTGCCGCTCATATCAGAACCGCTAACTGCAGCGTAAACACTGAGCGTTCCGTAAGCGTTATCGGATATACTATCGGTGATGATAACTATACCGATATTTCATCTCTCGGCGGAAATGTCTATATACAGCTTTATGACGAAATGGGCGGAGCTGTCAATAAGGAAGAACCTCTCGGTCCCGGAAAGAAGGGCCGCGTAGTTTCAAGAGAAGCAGGTCCCGAATTTGCATTCCTTAACAATGATGTAAATCTTTCCGATTTTTCATCACATACATTAAGATCGCTTTTTACGGTTTCATCATATGTTCAGCTTGAATTTTCCTCTGCTGATATCAAGGACGCCTACAATGCTATCCCCAAGGAAAACAAAACAGAAAATGAACCTGAAATACTTGAAGAGATACCGCAGCCTACAGGCGACGGCACTATCCAGACAGCTGAAACCATTGCTACCGAAAAAACTGAGGATACAGAGCTTTCCACTACGGTAATAACCGAGGAAGACACAGAGACAATGACTGAAACCACTACAGAGACCTCAACGGAAACAACTACCGAATATTCTGAGGATGAAACCGAGGAAGACACCGAAGAAGATACTGAAGAGGACACCGAGGAAGATACCGAATATGAGGAAACTGATGAAGACCTTGAAGAAGATACCGATGAAACCGACGAAACCTATGAAGACGAGGATTATGCCGAGGACGAAGAGGAATACGAGGACGATGATATGCTCACTGTATACATCGTTATTGATGAGGAAATACTGGAGCAGAGCGTTGCATACGGTGACAGTGCCATTGAGCCTGCTGCACCTTATATTGAAGGCAAGAAGTTTATCGGCTGGGATCGTTCCTTTGACAATATAACAGAAGATACAACAATCACAGCACTTTTTGAAGATGACGGTTCATCTTCCGACAGCAGCAATGACGGTTATTATACAGTTACTGTTGTTATCGGCGATACAACTACAACACAGACTGTAGCTCACGGTCAGCCTGCGAATATCCCCTCCTCTATCACTCTTGAAGGCTATACCTTCAAGGGCTGGGATAAGGATTATTCATCTGTTACTTCAAACATGACTGTTACAGCTCTTCTTGAGCCTATGAACTGCAACGTTACCTTTATCGTTGATGATATCAAGTACTTTACTACAGTAAGCTACGGCGGTACTGTATCTCCCCCTGTTACTCCCACTGCAAGCGCATCCGGTCAGTCCTTCACAGGCTGGGATAAGTCACTGAGCAATATCACATCAGATACTACGATAACCGCAGTATTTGAAGCAAAACAGGCAAAGACATATACAGTAACCTTTGTTGTTGAAGGTATATCCTATACACAGACTGTTGATGAGGGCAAGGCTGCAACACCGCCTGCTGCCGCTGATTTCAATGCACAGGGTCTGCAGTTCAGAGGCTGGGATAATGATTATTCAAATATCACTTCAAATGTAACTATCACGGCTGTTTACAGCTGATAAGGATTAGTCAACAGCTACAGAAAATTTTAACAGAATACTTGTCCGAATGGTAAAAACGCAGGAAATGAAATTGTTTCCTGCGTTTTTTATTGACACGGGTTTTAATGTATGATATAATATCAAAGTTAAGAATAGTAACAAGCAATGGTGCTTTGATTTGTTTATGCATTATTATGCTGCATAGGCTTATTCAATGCACTTTTTTATTTTTCGCCCCATATATGTGGAGAAAGGATATCATTATGTCAGACGAACTCTTACGAAATTCAAAAAATGTTCCCGATTACTTTGCCTGCAATGTATTCAATGAGGAAACAATGAAAACAAAGCTTCCCAAGAGCGTATATAAATCACTGCTTAAAACAAAGCAGCTGGGTATTGCTCTCGATCCCGATGCGGCAGAGGTGATCGCTGCGGCAATGAAGGACTGGGCTGTTGAAAAGGGCGTTACTCATTATACTCACTGGTTCCACCCTATGACAGGTCTTTCTGCAGAAAAGCATGATTCCTTTATCTCTCCCACAAAGGACGGAAAGGTGATCATGGAATTTTCGGGAAAGGAGCTTATCAAGGGAGAGCCTGACGCTTCATCCTTCCCCTCAGGCGGTCTGAGAGCTACCTTTGAGGCAAGAGGATATACCGCATGGGACCCTACATCACCTGCATTTATCAAGGATAACACTCTTTATATACCTACAGCATTCTGCTCATATACAGGCGAGATCCTAGACAAGAAAACTCCCCTGCTTCGCTCAATGGACGTTATTTCCGAGCAGGCTGTAAGAATACTCCGTCTTTTCGGAAACAATACCGCTACAAGAGCTACTACAACTGTAGGTGCTGAGCAGGAATATTTCCTTATCGACAAATCTCTTTATGACAAGAGAAAGGACCTTATATTCACAGGACGTACTCTTTTCGGTGCAAAGGCTCCCAAGGGTCAGGAGCTGGAGGATCATTATTTCGGAAATATCAAGGCAAGAGTTCAGTCCTATATGAAGGAGCTTGACGAGGAGCTTTGGAAGCTGGGCGTTCTTGCAAAGACCGAGCATAATGAGGCTGCTCCCGCACAGCATGAGCTTGCACCTATTTTCGCTACATCAAATATAGCATCTGACCATAACGCTCTTACTATGGAGCTTATGAAAAAGATCGCTCTTAAGAATAATCTTGTATGCCTTCTCCATGAAAAGCCCTTTGCAGGCGTAAACGGTTCGGGCAAGCACAATAACTGGTCCATCACCACAAACGACGGTCAGAATCTTATTGATCCGGGTTCAAATCCCAAGGATAATATACAGTTCCTTACCTTCCTTGTGGCTATCATCAAGGCTGTACACGAAAACAGCGATCTGCTGCGTATTTCTGCCGCATCTGCCGGAAACGATCATCGTCTGGGTGCAAACGAGGCTCCCCCTGCCATTGTGTCTATCTTTGTGGGCGATGAGCTGCAGAAGATTCTCAATGCACTTGAAAGCGGCAAGATGATAAAGAAAAATGCCAAGGAAGAATTTATCATTGACGTTGAAGCACTCCCCAATTTTCCCAAGGATACAACAGACAGAAACAGAACATCTCCCTTTGCATTCACAGGTAATAAGTTTGAATTTCGTATGCCGGGCTCAAGCCTTTCGGTATCGGGACCCAATTTTATGTTAAATACTGCAGTAGCAGAG
>JAFUOZ010000034.1 GCA_017481565.1 Oscillospiraceae bacterium
ACAGCGGCAAAGTCTGCGCCTGCCGCCATTGCAGATATGGGCATATCCTCGCCGAAGTACAGATGAGTACCGTGAGCCTCGTCTGCAAGAACAGCCATATTATGCTCATGGGCAAGCTTTACGATAGCCTTTATATCTGAGCATACGCCGTAATAGGTGGGATTATTCACCATTACCGCCTTTGCATCGGGATTTTCCTTTATCGCCCTTTCCACCGAGGAAACGCTCATTCCCAGAGGTATACCAAGCTGAGAATTTACTCCCGGGTCAACATATACGGGAATGATACCGCTTACGATAAGGGCATTTATTGCGCTTCGGTGTACATTTCTCGGCATGATTATCTTGTCTCCTGCCTTGCACAGTGACATTATCATAGCCTGTACCGCCGATGATGCGCCGTTTATCATAAAGAAGCAGTGCTTTGCGCCGAATGCCTCAGCCGCCAGCTGCTCTGCGTCCTTAATTACGGAAACCGGGTGGATAAGGTTATCCAGAGGCTTCATGGAGTTTACGTCTACCTCCATGCAGGTCTGTCCGAGAAATTCGGTAAGCTCGGGATTTCCCTTGCCGTGCTTGTGTCCCGGCACATCAAAGGGTACTATACGCTCCTCTCTGTATCGGAGCAGCGCTTCATATATAGGTGCATTTTCCTGAGTCATTTTTATAGGTTGCTCCTTTCGGGAGAGTGTTATATTTTTTTATCCTCTGCCGCCTTTTTCAGTCTCCTGTGACGGCATACTATTGCAATAAGCCATACCACAGCATTTATTACAGGTACTCCAAAGGCAAGAAACAGAAAGATAAGTCCTTCGCCAAGTCCTGCAAACATTATATCTTCGGGCGGTACGAAAATATATTCAAGCCAGATATAATAGAATACAGGTACAAAAACAGTCACCGCCGTAAAGCTGAAAGCTGAGGGATACCGTCTTATGAACTGGTCCTTATAGCCGTTTAAAGCGTCACGGCAGAAAAACACCGCTGCCGCACCGCATATGTATATGAATACGGGCAGAAAATAGCTGTCGGTATAATCAATAGTATGGGGGTATTCCCTGTTATAGCTTACGGTCACGGAAGTACCCGTTTCAGGCTCTTCCTCCTGTCTGAAATGCTTTGTGGTATAGTAGGTTTTCCCGTTTACCGTATATTCTGTTTTTGCATCGATAAAGGGTATGCTTACACCGTTTTCGGTATAGAAGGCATACTTTGAAATACCTGTTTCGATAACAGTACCTTCAACGGTCTCCACAAGGGAATTTTTATAGGCTGTATCCACAGATATGACCGTTGCGGCAAATAACGCAAGAAAACCCAGATTCAGAAAAAATCTCTTTATATTCATATCAGAAAATATTCTGTCCGCTGAAAATTTCGATCATTTCACGGCGGAGCAGGTCGTTTATTTCAAGTCTTTTCTTGGGTGCAAGCTCGTAGGTGTCTGTATTGAAAAGATAATTCTGTAGGATTATCTCCTTTATCATCATCTTTGTATGGAAAATATTTGACTGATATACATTCACATCGATAGCGTCATAACGGTTAAGTGTTTCATTATCGATATAATCCTGAATAGATTTTATATCGTGGTCGATAAAAAGCTTTTTGCCCTTCTGATCCCGTGTAAAGCCTCTTACACGGTAGTCGATAGTAATAATATCGGAGTCAAAGCTTCCTATAAGATAATCCAGACATTTCAGAGGGGTGATATGACCGCAGGTGGAAACATCAATATCCACACGGAAGGTGGTCACCGCATTATCGGGGTGAAATTCGGGATAGGTATGCACGGTAAGGTGACTTTTATCCAGATGACCCGCAATACTCTGCTTGTCTATATTATTATTAGTGGCAATGCGCATATTGCAGGATTCGTCGATATCCTCCTCGTCCAGATGCTCCTCCGAAATAAGAAGAGTAACGGACGCACCCTGAGGCTCATAATCCTGCTTGGATATGTTGAGAACGTGAGCGCCTATCATTTCCGTAACGTCACAGAGAATTTTCGTAAGACGGTCGGAATTGTACTGTTCATCGATATATTTTATATAATCGTGCTGCTCACGAGGACTTTTTGCATAGCAGATATCATAAATATTAAAGCTGAGAGTTTTCGTCAGGTTATTAAACCCGTAAAGCCTGATCTTATCGTTCAACCCTATCATCACATTCCTTTCGGCTCTGTGCATTTTATGCACATAAATACTCATAATAAATAATACGATAATATTATTAAAAAGTCAATAGATAAATTGTTTTTTCGGTAAAATAACTGCAAATAATTATTATTGTCTTAATATTTTTTCAAATCCACTTGATTTTAAGTATTTGTAGTGGTATACTAATTTATTATACTATATAAATATTATGTCAGCTTTGAAAGGAAAGGTCAGAAAATGCAGCTTTTAGAAAATTTCAAAAGAAAGTTCCGTAATTTCGGCGTAGAGGGTCTTATGCTCTATGCGGTAATAACAATAGGCGTTGTATGGGCAGTGGAATATATCCTGCGTATTGATCTCAGCTCCTATATGATGTTTGTCAGGGACGATATACTTAAGGGTCAGATTTGGCGTGTTGTAAGCTTTATGTTCGTTCCTCAGTCGGGAGGTCCTATATCAACATTTTTCTGGCTTATACTCTATTATTCCATAGGCACGAATCTGGAGCGGTACTGGGGAAAGGCGGCGTTCAATCTGTATTATATAATAGGTACAGTGGTGCTTGTTGTAGGCGGATTTTTCTCGGGAATAGTCATAGCACACTATTTTTATATGTCACTGTTCATAGCCTATGCAATACTTAATCCCAATGACCAGCTGTTGATGTTAGCGATAATACCGATAAAGGTAAAATATCTTGCATTTATTGATGTACTTTATATGATATATGATTTTATAGTATATCCTATTGCGCCGATAAGAGTTTCAATAATAATGCCTGTTATACTGCTTTTCATCTTTTTCGGAGGAGATATCATAAACAGCATAAAGGCAAAAAAGCGATACAACGATTTTAAAAAGCAGTTCAACGACAGAAATAACTGATAAAGGGTGATATAATGAACAAGCATAATATAAAGGCACTTCTGCGACAGGGTGCTGACGAAAAAAACAGGATATTGTGCCGTACCTATTTCAAATATGATGAAAATTACTTTTACTTTTTCCCTCTTGAAGTTTCGGATAAGTTCTTTCTCGGTGTTGAGGAAGATGATTTTATCCTTGACGGATATACCGTCCGCCGTATAAAAGACATTAAAAAGGTGGAGCATAAAAACGATATCTGTCTTGAAATACTGAAAAAAGAGGGCATTACAGATAATATAGAGGTTCCCGACATAAAGCTGAAAAGCTGGAAAAGCATCTTCAAGGAGCTTCGCAAAATGGACAGGAATATCATCATCGAAAAGGAATATATCGACGGTGCATTTTACATCGGCAGGATAGAGGAGGTATATTCCGATTATCTTATATTCAGGCATTTTGACGGTGACGGAAACTGGCTCTCACGTCCTTACCGTATTTTCTATGAGCATATCACAAGTGTTACATGGGGGTCAAGATATGTAGATATATTCTCCAAATACATAGGCGAGCCGCCTGAGGAAAAGGAGGAGCATGACCTTTGAATTCGGTTTTTTCATGCCCCGTATGCGGTAAACCTCTTATAAAAAGCGAAAGAAATCTTAAATGCGATAAAAATCACAGCTTTGATATTTCATCGAAAGGATATGTAAATCTTCTGCTTTCCAATAAAATGAATGCAAAGCTTCCCGGTGACAATAAGCTTATGGTCAATGCAAGGCGTGATTTTCTTTCAAAGGATTATTACAGAAAAATGGCTGATAAGCTTTGTGAGACGGTCTGCCGTTATTTCAGGGGCGGAGTACTGCTAGATGCAGGCTGCGGCGAGGGATATTATACCTCACTGGTAAGCGAGGCTGTTGAGAGGGCAGGGATAAACGCTCAAATTTCGGGGATAGACATATCAAAGACCGCCTGTGCGTGTGCTGCAAGAAAATGCAGGAATGCTGAGATAGCGGCGGCGAGTATATTTCATATACCCATGAGTGACAGCGGTGCGGATATGATGATAACCCTGTTTGCGCCTTTTTGCGAGAGTGAGTTCAGGCGTATCATTGCAAAGGGCGGATATATGATAATGGTCATTCCGTCGGAGAATCATTTATGGGAATTAAAGGAGGCGGTTTATGATGAGCCGTATCCAAATAAGCCGCACGGATATGAGATTGAGGGTTTTGAGTTTGTTGAAAGGGAGTTAGTTGAGGACAGTATATATCTGCCATGTACGGAGGATATAGAGAATTTATTTTCCATGACACCATACTACTATAAAACAGGGGTAGAGGGACACGAAAGAGTAAAGGCATTAAAGGAGCTGAAAACCCGTATAGGATTTGAGATCCTGACATATAAGAAACTATGAGAACATAAGACAAGTGGTCAAGCTGACTTCGGCTTGCGAGGGGTCAAGGGGGCGATGAGTCCCTTGCGGGAGTACGGAGGGCAGAGCCCTTTGGGGCAAGTAACAACAATATGTAAATAAACGGATAGGACAGTTACTTAAAGCAATAGTAACTATCCTATCCGATTTTTATT
Organism: Oscillospiraceae bacterium; assembly: GCA_017481565.1. Classification (GTDB taxonomy): domain Bacteria; phylum Bacillota; class Clostridia; order Oscillospirales; family Ruminococcaceae; genus RGIG4694. The sequence continues at coordinate 4,623 of JAFUOZ010000034.1, forward strand.
ATCTGATGAGTTTTTACTGTACATAAACTTACTAAGTCCGATGATAGTAAATTAAGGAACCACTTAATTATTTTCATCTTGCAGACGGGAGCCCTGCCCGTCCTTACTTGTTGTCCGGGAGTTGTTATGTGGTGCTTGAATTTGGGATTTTGCTCTTTTATTTTACGCTTCTTCCTCTTCTTCCTCCTCTTCCTCTGTTTCCCGGCTTTGCTTTTTAAAACCGTATTCCTCCGCAATTTCCTCAAATGCGGAGATCATTCCGCTTTTTACTGCACCCCTGATCACAAAATAAAGTACGATAAGAAGAATTATTCCCGTGCCTGCTTCAATACCTAAATCCTGCCATATATTAATAATAGGTGACATTATATATCCTCCTTAAAATCCCTTGAAATCAAAAACAGCAGCCATTATAATACATACGATAACCATAATGATCCCCGAAACAAGAGCCTTTAGAACATTCTGATAGGGTCTCTTGCCTTCCTCACGGGCTTTGCTTATCTCGTCAAGGCGTTCACCGTTCAGAAAGGCGATTATCTCCTTATAGGTACTTATATCATGCTTCTTTTTCAGCTTTTCGATCTTCAGCATATACGCAAAGGTACAGCCGAATATGACCCCATAGATGATCATTCCCCATATACCGAAAAACTTTATCAGCGGTATGGGCGCAAGCAGACATATAACTGTCAGTATCCCCGAAACTGTTGACATTTCGTTCAGCTTACGTATTTCCTCACGGTTGATTTCTTCCTTCATGATTTCCTTGTCTCCTTTTATCAATTCGTCAAGGGAAATATCAAAGACATTACTGAGAAGTATAAGACTGTGTATATCAGGATAGCTTTTGTCGTTCTCCCAGTTTGAAATAGTTTGTCTGGTAACATATACCTTTTCCGCAAGCTGTTCCTGAGAAAGCTTTAAAGCGGTGCGGTATTTTTTTATCTGTCCCGACAGTTCCATAATACATACTCCTTTTTTGCCGATATTTTCCTTGCACCCTTATATTAAGGCATAACAGGGAATTTGTCTATCAAAATGCTTTTACAGAAAACTTTTTTGGTATGTAAAAGCTCTTTGACATACGTAAATACGCCGTTTTGGCACATTTACAGTATATCACTGTTATTATTGTCTGTCAAATAAATTTACTCAAAACATCAAGACAGAACTAAAAATATCTGCTATAATAAGGATAACATAAAGGAAGCTTCCGTATAAATAAGTGAAAGGAGCAGGTGGATTTGAAAAGCTTTTATATCTTTGCCGAGGCACTGGAATTTATAGAGGACAGTCTGTGTACCGAAATAACCCAGCAGGATATAGCAGATGCCTGCTGCTGTTCGCTGTCAAGCTTACAGAAAATATGGCGGTACTGTGCCCATACAAGCGTTAAGGAATACATCTCAAAAAGGCGGCTTGCAAACAGTGCAAAGGATATTTTAAACAGCGATATGACCATAACCGATATCGCATTTAAATATCAGTATAACTCGCCTGAGGTGTTTTCAAGAGCGTTTACAAGATTATGGGGCGTTTCACCGTCAAAATTCAAGGCAAAATGGAAAAGTGCGGATATTTTTCCGAGACTTGTAGCTGATGAAAACAATACGGGAGGTAATTATATGGGAAGAAAGGTTGATTTATCGGAGCTTTATGATTATTTAAGATCAAGATCGGGCAGCTATGTGCTTTGCTTTGATGTATCGCATCTTATGCCTATAAACGAAAAATTCGGTCATGAGGGCGGAGATGCCGTTATTCTCGAAGCGTTCCGACGTATAGACGAGGCAGCGGGAGATGATATGGCTGTTTTCAGAATAGGCGGAGATGAATTTGCAATGATAACAGGTCTTACCGATCCTGCAGAGGTGGAAAAGCTTGCGGAAAAGATCATAGCACAGAATGATACGCCTATTATTTTCAGGGGTACTGAAATACCTGTTGCCGTAAGGACAGGCGCAGTAAAATACAGCGGCAGACCCTATACATACAACGGTCTTTTCTCAAGCCTGCATGATACTATCAGCAATGCCATGAATGTAGGCAAGGTTGAATTTTACGGCGAATGATCTTCTTACACATTATATATAGTATAGTTCAATTTACGTGCTTTGTCGAAAGCTGTCCTGTTTTGTAACGAAACAGGACAGCTTTTATTTACCGTACTGTAATATTTAATAAGTTCGGAATATAGGCACTGTAACCATTTCTTGATTATTTATCTTGGAATAAAGAATATTTATCGGAAAAAATATAAAAAATGCGATTTTTACTATCCTTATAAAAATGGCGTGTGTATATAAATGCTGATTGTGTGTAATGCACAAACGAATGTTGCTTATATGTGAATAATAAATCGAAATGTAGGTGAAAACTAAGTAAAATCAAGATTTTTGTTCATAAAATATACTTAAAAAACGTTTTCTGTAAGATGCCAAAGTGCTTTTTGTGTAATTTGCTTATGAAAACACATCAAATACTTTGTTTGTGATATTGTAAAACGTTACTCAACCCCTTGAAACAGTATATTTTTATGCATATCATACAAAAAACGGGGTTTTTCAAAGTTGGATAAATAATTGACAAACAGCTGTTTCGTACGGTATAATAACAACAAGTTACGAACTGTAACTAATTTGTAACCGATTGAAACCAATTCTTAACCGAGTTGATGTTTCAAGTAATCAAAAGTTTTCGGGTTTGCATTATAAATGTGAAAAAGAGAGATGCAATAAGGCTTCGCAGAATGTATGAACTATTATGTAAGCTTTGCAGACCCCGAATAAACCGAGATGGGAGATTATCATGAAGGATATAGTATCACTTACCGTAAACGAAACAGACGCAGCGGCAGCGCGTAAAAGAAAGATACGCAATCTGTCGGCGGCAGCGGGAATATTCGCTGTCCTCTGCATTACTGCGGCTGCAGCGGCGGTAAATACATCTGAGCCTGACATTGATACATATGTAACAGAAACAGCAGTCACAGAAGAAGTAACAGAAACAACAGCAGAAACAGAGGCAGTCACAGAAGCCGCTGAAGAAGCAGTTGCAGAAGCTATGACAGAGACTGTTCCTGAAATAAAGGAAGCTTATGTGGAGCCTGTAAAGGCATACACCGCATGGGTGACCGCAGACGGAGTTACAGTAAGTCTTCAGCTTGAAGAGGGTACAGCCGTTTCCGAGGCTCTGGAGCAGGCAGGGATTGTATATGACGATAACGACATTATAAATTATGAGCTTGATACAGAGATCAACTGCGATATTGATATTTCTGTAAGCAGAGTTGATTATGTAAAGCAGACCAAGCGTCAGACCTTAGCTTTTGAAACAGAATACTGTGAGGACGATAATCTTCCTGTAGGCGAGACCGCTCTTATGGTAGAAGGTCAGAAGGGCGAGGCTATCGTTGAAACACTTATCAAGAAGGTAGACGGTGAGGCTGTAGGTTCAAAGATACTCAGCCGTGAAATCACTGCCGAGCCTGTAAATGAACTCATTGCAAACGGTACAATGGAAGAAATTGAATATCCCGAGGAAGAGAACGTAAATGAGGAACAGTATGCAGAAGCTGTTGCAGTAAATGTTCTTGCGGATAATACCGATGACGCTATGGAGGATATCCCCGAGGGTGAATTCTATCCCGAGGAAGAGGATATTGCAGATGAATCCGAAGCTGACGAGGAGTATGCAGTGGAAGCTGCATCGGAAGAATCAGAAGAAGCTGAAATATCTGTAGAAAATTATACACACGCCTCTGAGGTTTCAAGCGTATCTATGTTTGAAGTACCCGAAGATCTTTATCTTGACGAAAACGGTGTTCCCGTTAATTATACACAGGTTCTTTCTGGAAAATCCTGTGCATATACAGCTGAGGAAGGCGCTCTGATGTCTACAGGAAAGACCGTAGATCAGGGTTATGTTGCAGTAAATCCCGATATTATCCCCTATGGCTCAAAGCTCTATATCGTTGCCGATGACGGTGAGGTATACGGCTATGCCATTGCAGCCGATACAGGCGGATCTGTCCGCAAGAATCATATTATAGTTGACCTTTTCATGTGGAGCTATGACGACTGCATTCAGTGGGGCGCAAAGAACGTTACAATTTATGTTCTTCCCGAGTAAATATCAGATTGATCATTATCTGCTTAGTTTATAGTTGAAAAGATCCCCTCCGTTTGATATAAGCGGAGGGGATCTTTTATCATTTTCACATATAAAAACAGACTGCCGCAAAAAACAGCAGTCTGTAATATTCTCAGCATCACGGCTGCGAAATATATTTGAAATCAGAAATCTATATCGGACAAAGCGTCCAGTATATCAAATCCGCCTTCCACAGCCTTGTTTAGTTTCCCGTTGGGATATAGGGTCTTACAGCGTTAGCAAGAACACAAGCAGGCATTGACTGGAGCCAGATTCTGCCGGGGCCTGTTACTCTTGTATTGAAGAAGCCTTCACCGCCGAACAGTGCATTTCCTACACCGCCTACTGTCTCGATGCTTACTGAGCAAGTAGAATCCATAGCTGCAAGATAGCCTGTGTCAACCATCATGGACTGACCGGGAGCAAGCTCATACTGAGTAACGCTGCCGTCGATCTCCAGGAAAACAACACCTACGCCTGTAAACTTCTGCATGATAAAGCCCTCACCGCCGAAAAAGCCTGCGGAAAGCTTCTGCTGGAAGAAAATTTCCATATTAACTCCCGAAGAGGAAGCAAGATAAGCAGACTTCTGAGCAACAATGCTGTTTGAGCCGTTAAGCTCCATAGCAAGAACGTCACCGGGGAATGTGGACGCAAAAGCTATCTCACCGGGGCCGCCCTGTGAGGTATATGTATTGCGGAAGATAGATTCGCCCGTAAATGCCTTTGTGGCAGCCTTTCCGAGAGCACCTAAAAATCCCTTTGCACCGTCGCCCACAGTAGTATCCATCTTCATATTGGGTGTCATCCAGGACATTGCACCCTTCTGACAGTTTACAGACTCGCCTCCGTCAAGACGACAGATAACGACAGGCAGCGGAGCACCTTTAACTTCATACTGCATAAATAAAAACCTCTTTTCATTTTGTTATCATCATAATCCTATGTTATGATCGGGTTTTTCCCTTATTTATAATTATACACATTTTTTCCAAAAAGTCAACAAAAACCGACATTAATTCTTCATTAAATATAATTAATTTCATTTTAATAATTATATTTCTTTCTCATCTTCACAAGGAATATAAATGTAACGACAGCGGAAAGCAGCTCGGCAACAGCAACGGAAAGCCATATACCGTCCAGACCAAGAATAAGAGGCAGCAGCAGCACAGCAACTATCTGAAATACCAGTGTTCTTAAAAAGGATATAACAGCGGAGATAAGACCATTATTGAGAGCTGTAAAAAATGCCGAGCCGAAAATATTGAACCCCGAAAGGATAAAGGAAAGAGAATACAGCCTGAATGCTCTTTCTGTAAGGGACATAAGCTCAGCATCATATCCTACAAAAATACCTGAAAGCGGAGCCGCAAGAAGCTGAGAGGCAGTAACCATCAGCAGAGTGCATACACCGATGATAACAAAGCTTTTGCGGCGCATATTTTTAAGCTCATCATGATTTGCTGCTCCGTAGTTAAAGCTGATAACAGGTGCACTTCCTATGGAATAGCCTATAAATATCGCCGCAAAGATAAAGGCAACATACATTATAACGCCGTAAGCGGCAATGCCGTTTTCCCCTGCCAGCTTCATCAGCTGTGCATTGTAGAGCATATTTACAAGGGACATTGAAAGATTTGTCATCATTTCCGATGAGCCGTTGGTACACGCACGTACGAACGCACCACCGTCAAAGTTGAATTTTCCCAGACGGAGAATACTGTCCTTTGACCGCAGAAAGAATATCAGCGGTATCACAGCACCCACTGCCTGACTTGTAACGGTAGCAATCGCCGCACCTGCAAGCCCCCATTTGAATACAGCCACAAACAATGCGTCAAGTACGATATTTGTAACTCCTGCACCTACCGTTGCGGCAAGACCCAGCTTAGGTCTTTCGGCAGCAACAAGAAAGCTCTGAAATTCATTCTGCAGCACAAAGGCGGTGATACCCATAAGGAGAATGCGTCCGTACAGTACGCAGTTATCCAGCATTTCCCCCTCTGCACCGAGAGCGGCTGCTATCTGCGGCATAAAGGCTATACCTATGACCGAAGCGGTTATTCCGATAAGAGCCGAGACAGCGGTAAGCATCGAAAATACGCTGTTTGCCTTTTCCTTTTTGCCCTCGCCCATAAGTCTTGATACAAGCGCACTGCCGCCTGTGCCTATCATAAAGCCGAATGCGCCTGTTATCATGCATACGGGCATTATCAGATTGACAGCTGCAAAGGGAGTTTTTCCCACGAAATTTGAAACGAATATTCCGTCCACAACGCCGTATATTGATGTAAATATCATCATTATTATCGAAGGGATTGTAAATCTCACCAGTTTTTTATAGGTGAAATGATCGGAAAGCTGTATTTTCATTATATACCTCACAATTTTTGGATTTCATTTTTCAGAAAAGATATATGCTTTCCAAAAAGCTCCAGATAAGCTGTTCTTTCATTTTCGGAGAGCATAGCAAATGCGTTTTTATCAGCGGAGATAATTTTATCCGCAGTATTTTCGGCAAGTTCCTTTCCTTTTTCGGTAAGGGTGATAAGCTTGTTCTTTTTGTTGTCCGAACCGTATTCAAGGGTGATAAATCCCTCATGCTCCATTTTTTTCAGTGCGCTGTTGATTGACTGCTTTGATTGGAGCATAATATCGCAGAGTGCTTTCTGAGTACACGGGGTATCACTTTCACGCAGAAAATAAAGTATCCACATCGTACATTCAGATATGCCGAATTTTGAAGAAAGATTTCGGTACATCTTATCATATTCCTTGAAAAGTGTATTGTACAGCCGTATTTGTTCTGCCGTTTTATCCATTTTATCATCTCCTGCATTATGTTTAGTCCGAAAACGGACAATTACAATTATAGTCCGTTTTCGGACTTTTGTCAAGCATTTTTCAGAAAATAAGTACACTTATATATGGAAGCGCTGATTAAAGCCGCAGGCATCGTTTCAGACCCATGAAAATCCTTTGCCGCAGCGGCAAAATTGACTGAGTGGGTCGTGAAACGATTTAATCAGCGGTTCCATATCAACCGAAGAACATAATCGAAAAAATAAAAAATCGGATAGAGTGGTTACTTGAATGTAACTACCTATCCGATTATTTTTAGCAAGCAGCTTGCTGTTATTGATGTTCCAATTAAACCTTGCCACTTTTGATGATCTAAAAAGGTTTTAATCCCTATTTTACGTAGTTTACCCAAATTTGTATTCTACATTTTGGCAAGGTTTAATTGGGGGAGCAATATAAGCCGCCCTCTGTTTTTGAGCAATTTACGATATTTTTTATGTTGCTTAGTTTTCCGCAAAATTTCCTGTGTACAGGCTGTAATATTTGCCCTTGGCATCTATCAGCTGATCGTGTGTGCCTCTCTCAATGATCCTTCCCTGCTCCAATACTATGATACAATCACTGTTCTTTACAGTGGAAAGTCTGTGCGCAATTACAAATGTCGTTCTGCCCTTCATCAGCTTATCCATTCCGTCCTGAACGATCCTCTCTGTTCTCGTGTCTATCGAACTTGTGGCTTCGTCAAGTATAAGCACAGGCGGATCGGCTATCGCCGCTCTGGCAATAGCTAAAAGCTGTCTCTGTCCCTGACTGAGATTTGCTCCGTCTCCCGTAAGCATAGTGTCATATCCGTCAGGTAGTCTGCGGATAAATCCGTCGGCATTGGCAAGCTTTGCGGCAGCCTCGACCTCCTTGTCGGTTGCATCAAGCTTTCCGTATCGGATATTCTCCTTTACAGTACCTGTGAATAAATGCGTATCCTGCAATACTATTCCTAAGCTGCGGCGAAGATCGTCCTTCTTTATCTTGTTGATGTTTATTCCGTCATATCTTATCTTTCCGTCCTGAATATCGTAAAAACGGTTGATAAGATTTGTTATCGTGGTCTTTCCTGCACCTGTACTTCCTACAAAGGCTATCTTCTGACCGGGAGTAGCAAACAGATCAACATTGTGAAGAACTATCTTTTCGGGATTATATCCGAAATCAACATCGTCAAATACTACATCGCCCTTAAGCTCGATATATTCGGTGGTATCATCAGCCGAATGATGATGCTTCCATGCCCATTTTCCTGTGTGCTTTTCCGTTTCTGTAATTTTTCCGTCACGTATTTCAGCGTTGACAAGTGTAACATAACCGTCATCGGCTTCGGGCTTTTCGTCAAGCAGCCTGAATATTCTCTCGCCGCCCGCAAGCGCCATAACTATTGCATTGAACTGCTGGCTTATCTGATTTATCGGCATATTGAAGCTCTTGTTGAAGGTCAGGAAGCTTACAAGTCCGCCTACTGTAAGACCTGTTCCCGATGATATCATAAGTCCGCCTGCAATGGCACATACAACATAGCTTAAATGTCCCAGCTGATTATTTACGGGACCCATTACGTTTACAAACTTGTTTGCCCTGTCTGCGCTTTCAAAAAGCTTGTCGTTAAGCTCGTTGAATTCCCTGATGCTTTCGTCCTCGTGACAGAATACCTTTACTACCTTCTGTCCCTCCATCATCTCTTCGATATATCCGTTTACCGCACCGATATTCTTCTGCTGCTCCATAAAGTACTGACCGCTTTTTCCCACGATCTTTCCCGATGCGATCATCATCAGCACGACCATGATAATGGTTATGCCTGTAAGAGGCAGGCTGATCGCTACCATGCTTGCAAATACGCTGACAACAGTTACCGCACTGTTTATAAGCTGCGGTATACTCTGGCTTATCATCTGACGGAGCGTGTCGATATCGTTGGTATAAAGCGACATTATATCACCGTGAGAATTGGTGTCGAAATATTTTATGGGAAGCTCCTCCATGTGAGTGAACATATCATTTCTGAGCCTTTTTAAAGTACCCTGCGAAACATATACCATAAGCCTTGTCTGGAGATATGAAGCAGCCGCACCTATTCCGTAAAATACCGCAACTCTTCCGATTGCCGACGCAAGCTCCGAAAAATCGGGGTTATCCGTTACCATAAGCGGCAGGATATAATCATCTATAAGGGTCTGTGTAAAGCGTGTTCCCTGAACGCTTGCAAGAACTACTGTAAATATGCATATAACGACCAATATCATATGCACCAAATAATTCTTTGAAACATACTTCATGATACGCATAAAAAGCTTGCCCGGGTTTTCGATCTTAGGCTTAGGACCTAAATTTCTTCCGTGTCTGCCCATGGGCTTTAATTCCTTTACCTTCTGTTCAGCCATTCATATCACCTCCTTAGTCCTTGTTTTCATCGAAATCGCCGCTGCCGCCCGTCTGGGATTCATATACATCACGGTAGATCTCGTTTGTTTCAAGCAGCTCCTCATGTGTACCGAAGCCGCTTACAGTACCGTCATCAAGTACGATTATCCTGTCTGAATTCTGTACGGAGGAAATTCTCTGAGCTATGATAAGCTTTGTAGTTCCGGGGATCTCCTCTGCGAACGCCTTGCGTATCTTAGCGTCTGTTGCTGTATCTACCGCACTTGTACTGTCATCAAGGATAAGCACCTTGGGCTTTTTCATAAGCGCTCTTGCAATACATAAGCGCTGTTTCTGACCGCCCGATACGTTTGAACCGCCCTGCTCGATATGAGTATTATACTTTTCGGGCATTCTTTCGATAAATTCATCTGCACAGGCAAGCCTGCACGCACGGATACATTCCTCCTCGGAGGCCTCCTTGTTTCCCCAGCGGAGATTATCAAGTATAGTACCCGAGAAAAGCACATTTTTCTGTAAAACCACAGCAACATTATTTCTCAGTGTCTCGATATCGTAGGAGCGCACGTCCTTTCCGCCTACCATAACACTGCCCTCGTTTACATCGTAAAGACGGCTTATAAGATTGACAAGGCTTGACTTTGAGCTGCCTGTAGAACCGATGATACCCACGGTTTCACCCGATTTTATGGAAAGATTGATATTCTTTAAAACAGGCTCTCCGTCTCCCGAACGATAGCTGAAATTTACATTTTTAAATTCGATACTTCCGTCGGGGATATCTGTATCGGGATCATCGGGATTGGTGATATCGCTTTTTTCTTCCAGCACCTCTGCGATACGCCTGCCGCTTGCAGCCGACATTGTAGTCATAACGAATATCATTGAAAGCATCATAAGATTCATCAGGATATTCATGCAGTAGGAAAGCAGACTGGTAAGCTCGCCTGTTGTAAGCTCACTGCCGCCGCTTGATATGATAAGCTTTGCACCGAGCCAGCTGATAAGAAGTATACACGTATATACAGTTATCTGCATAAGAGGATTATTCAGCGCCACGATATTTTCGGCTTTAACGAACATCTTATAGATATTTCCGCTTGCAGCGGTGAATTTCTCCTTTTCGTGGTCCTCACGGACATACGCCTTGACAACTCTGATTGCAGATACGTTTTCCTGTATGCTTGAATTAAGGTCATCGTATTTCTTGAATACCTCGCTGAAGCTTTTTCCTGCATTTGATACGATAAGCATCAGGAAGATACCCAGAATAAATACTGCGATAAGATATATCTTAGCCAGCTCCGCATTTATCGCAAACGCCATTATCATAGCTATGATAAGAGAAAAAGGCGCACGGAAGCACATTCTCAGTATCATCTGATAAGCGTTCTGGATATTTGTAACATCGGTTGTAAGTCGTGTTACAAGACCTGCCGTGGAGAATTTGTCTATGTTTGAAAATGAAAAGGTCTGGATATTTTCAAACATAGCCTTTCTTAAGTTTCGTGCAAAGCCTGTTGATGCCCTTGCACCGAAAACGCCTCCCAGAACTCCCGTCAGCAGACCGAAAGCGGCACAGGCTATCATAAGACCGCCTGTTTTCCATATATGCCCCATATCCCCTTTGCTGATACCGTCATCAATTATAGATGCCATAAGCAGCGGAATTATCATTTCCGTTACTACCTCCAGCACCATGCATAAGGGAGTAAGCAGCGAGGCAGTTTTAAACTGCTTTATATGAGCTGCCAGTGTTTTAATCATTGTTATCATATCCTTCCTTGATAATTTGCTCTGCGTTTACCCGTACCTTTTCAAGCACCGAATAAAAGGCTTCAAGCTCCTCAGGGGAGATGCCCTGTTCAAGACGGCTTTCCATAGATTTGATATTTTTGATTATATCATCATGTATCTGTCGTCCCTTATCGGTTATGACTATTTTTTTCAGCCGTGCGTCATGCTCCACGGAGCAGCGTTTTATATATCCCTTCTTTTCCATCAGCGTAAGTACAGATGTAACACTTGAACGGCATATTGAAAAATGAGCCTCGATATCCTTCTGAAAAATATCCCTGTCGGGATTTCTCAGCAGATACCCCAGAACAAAGCCGTGTGTTCCCGTTGCTTCGTCGATACCGTCCTTTTTTATGACTGCGGTTATCGCCCTGCTTATCAGGGTATTTGTTATTTTGACTTCACGTCCTATATCCTTTTCCTTCACTTTATATCCTCCCTTCTTTAGTTCATACGTAAACAGTTCATTGGTGAATTGTTAGATACAAAACAAATTATACTATATATACGTATAAAAGTCAATAAACCCGATAAAAAAATACCATACTATTTTTTGCACAATAAACCTGTGATGTTTTGTGTATTTTCAACAAATATATAACAGGCTGATTTTGGGTGAAATGCCTATTACGAAATTTTTCCCAAAATGCTATAATAATAGTATAAGGAAATTCACCATGTTAAGAAAGGAGCGTTTTATGCTTAATCAGGGAGAGTATGCAGTTTACGGAATGAACGGCGTATGCCGTGTAAGCGGCACCGAGGAGCGTGACGGTAAGCTTTTTTATCTGCTTGAGCCTGTTTCCGACCCCGCTCTTAAGATATTTATCCCCGTAACAAATGCCGCTGTGCGCAGTCCTATCGGTAAGGACGAGGCATTCAGGCTTCTTGAAAGCGTTGATGCTATGACAGATGTATGGGTAAACGATAATCGTGACAGGCGCAGGATATTCAGTGATATCATGAGCAAATACGAGCTTTCCGATATGCTCAGGCTTGCAAAATCCATTTATCTGAAAAAATGCGAGCGGCGTGCAATGGGAAAAAGTATGTATTCCTATGAGGATAATCAGCTTCGTACAGCGGAAAAAGCAGTATGCGGTGAGCTTGCCTTTGCGCTTGATATTACCTCCGAAAAGGCAGCAGAGCTTCTTGAGGAACGTTTTTTACATTCGGCATAAGGAGAAATTTCATGAAAAAGATAATCAGTGCTTGTATCGATCAGATATTATGGTTTGACAGTACAGACAGCTTCAATATGTTCAAGGAGCAGCTTTCACGGGGTGACAGAAAATATACTATTCTGTCAGAGGAAAAAAATTCCGACGGTTCTTTGAATATCCATGTTTTAAGACAGTATAACAATGCTCCCTTTTTAGATAAGGAATAAAAAAACGTACAAGCCGTATATCAATGTGATACAGGACTTGTACGTTTTTATTTTTATACTGATACTATTCTCAGGTGATCTTTATCTCACATTCCGGATAATTTTGTTTGAGCCTTTCCCGTATCTGCTCAAAGTTCTCACATTCTTCATCATCAGGTGTATAAAAATCGGTATACTGACCTTGGAAACGAAAATATTCAAGCTTTGGCAGATTTTCAAAAAGCAGTTCAAAATCAAAAAAATATTTGCTGTCCATGCTGCGTATGGTCAATTTTTTCAGATTTGTACATTGACATATATTATGCATCTTATTTAACGATGGGTCGGTATATACAAAAGCTTCACCGTAATAATCAAGAATTTCCAGATAAGACAAATCAAAGCAGCTGAGCATATCATTGAATATCATTAAAAAGCCACATTCTATTTTGTATATGTAAAATTGCTGACCGACTTTTTTCAGAAGCATACTGAATAATACCATGTCATTGTAGTCATTAATTATTGTTATACTTACCTCGTTTATATCCTCAAAAAATTCAATATTATCAATTACAGGAATAAGCCTGTTAAGTTCGTTTCCGTTTTTTATATTCATATCCGCACTGCTTTTGCTTATCAGCGTCAGTGCTGCGGTGCTGCCGCTTTTTTTGAGCTGTTTTGCCGAATATATATCATGCTCCCATAATGAGTTTATATCCGATACTATTTTATGTGGGTGCATTATAATGCATATTACTGTTATTGCAATTACTGCAATAAGTACTGAAATAAGCTTTTTCATTGTGACTGCTCCTTTCGTGAAATGACGTTATGCTGTTAAGGAAGCGCTGATTAAAGCCAAAGGCATCGCTTCCTTAAATCTGTCATTAACTCATTCCAATTCAATAGCACGAACTTCAACAGCTGTCATTATATCACATATTTCGGGAGAAATAGTCTTATCGACTTCATAATGATCTTTTTCACCCTTTAATACCTTTATCAATTCGTCCTCATAATTAAAATA
>JAFUOZ010000004.1 GCA_017481565.1 Oscillospiraceae bacterium
AGCGGCTCGGAGCCTCTTATCAGAGTTATGATAGAGGGCAAACGCTTTGATATCATAAACGATATGGCGGTGAAGATAGCAGAAAAGATCAGTGAATGCTGTCCCTATGAGGAATAATTGAAAGGAATGGTCGTATAAATGAGAATTGCAGACAGGTGGGAGGATTACCGTCTGGAAGACTGTACCTGCTCCGAAAAGCTTGAAAGCTGGGGAAATATTGCCCTTATCCGTCCCGATCCGCAGATAATATGGAAGACCGATAAGCGCAGTCCCCTCTGGAGCAAGGCTCACGGTCATTATCACCGTTCCGAAAAGGGCGGCGGACAGTGGGATTTCAAAAAGAAAATACCTGATTCATGGAATATTAAATTTGATATGGAGATCGGCGAGACGCTGACCTTCAATATCCGTCCCACAGGCTTTAAGCATACGGGTCTTTTTCCCGAGCAGGCTGTAAACTGGGACTATATGGGTAAGCTTATAAGAAATGCAGACAGAAAAATAAATGTACTTAATCTGTTTGCATATACCGGCGGAGCAACTCTTGCCTGCTCAGCGGCAGGTGCCGATGTATGCCATGTAGATGCTTCAAAGGGCATGGTGCAGTGGGCAAGGGACAATGCTGCTTCATCCGGTCTGAGCGATCGTCCTATCCGCTGGATAGTTGATGACTGCGAAAAATTTGTTGCAAGAGAAATAAAGAGAGGCAGAAGATATGATGCTGTGATAATGGATCCTCCCTCTTACGGCAGAGGACCTAATCAGGAGGTCTGGAAGCTGGAGGACTGCATTTACGATCTCGTAAAGCTTTGTTCAGGCGTACTTACCGATGAACCGCTGTTCTTCCTTTTAAACAGCTATACTACGGGATTGTCTCCATCTGTTATGGCATATATTCTGGGAGAAACGCTCAGTGAACGCTTCGGCGGAACTGTTACTGCCGATGAGATAGGTCTGCCTGTAAGATCAAGCAGCTTTGTTCTGCCCTGCGGATCTACTGCGATATGGCATAAATGATCTGATGATAAATTTTTGATCGCATCTGTCTGTATATGATGCAGATAGTAAGATTATTCATAATGAGGAGAAAAGAATGGACAATATTATTTCTGCCGAAAACGTGGAGTTCCATTACGATAATAATTTTGATACCGATGAGCCGCCTGTAAAGGTGCTCAAGGGAGTTTCCCTTGATATAAGAAAAGGTGAATTTCTTGCTGTTCTGGGACATAACGGTTCTGGAAAATCCACTATAGCAAAGCATTTCAACGCTATTCTGCTGCCCTGCGGCGGCAAGGTATACGCTGCAGGCTTTGATACGGCTGACGATGACAGGCTTTTTGATATAAGACAGCATGTGGGAATGGTATTCCAGAATCCCGATAACCAGATAGTTGCTACCATTGTTGAGGAGGACGTTGCCTTTGCTCTTGAAAATATGGGAGTTGACCCGGATGAAATGAGAGAGCGTGTTGACAATGCGCTTAAATCAGTGGGTATGTATGAATACAGGGAGCATTCTCCTCATCAGCTTTCGGGAGGACAGAAGCAGAGAGTAGCTATTGCAGGCATTATTGCAATGCGTCCCGACTGCATAATACTTGACGAGCCTACAGCAATGCTTGATCCGAAGGGCAGACGAGAGGTCATGGCAACGGTAAAGCAGCTTAATCGTGATTTCGGTATAACAATAGTTATAATCACTCATTATATGGATGAAGCTGCTCAGGCAGATAGGATTGTCGTAATGGACGGAGGCAGGATCATTCTTGACGATGTTCCCTCAGAGGTTTTTTCTCATGTCGATGAGATGAAGAGGATCGGGCTTGATGTTCCGCAGGTCACCGAGCTTATGCACCGTATGGGCAAGCTTGGGTTCGATGCAGATACTCATATCATAGATGAAGAAAAATGTGCTGAGGCGCTTTTTGAACTACTGAAAAAATAAAAGGATACAAAGTATTTTCTAATTATATTCTAATTCTTTTATGCGGCTGTATTTAATAATAATGTTATATTATCAGTTCATAGGATATTTTACTTATGAAAAGGAGAATGAATATGATTTTTTTAACATTAATGACAGTTGCGTTTATAGTGGTATTTGCAGGTACAGCGGTAATAGCTGCACTTTCGGGAGCAGGTATCGTTGTGATGTTCAGTATTCTGGCAGCAGTATGTGTACTTCTTGGCGTGGGACTTCTTGTAAAGCTTCTTGCAAAGGGTATATTTTCATTGGTCAGGTGTCTGATTTTCCTTGTTCTGCTGGCAGTGCCCGTGGTCAATGTGATAGCGTTTCTTATAATGCTTGCATCTTTGAAGGAAGTAACTGACTGATAACGGGAGGATAAAAATATGCTTACTATTTTCAGTACGGCAGTACTGATCGGTACTGTTGCTTTGTTTGCGGCGGACAAAAAGGGAAAGACAAATCTGAACGAAACGGGAAAGCTTTGTGTTTATATGATAATACCTGTTGCGGCGGCATTGTTTTTCTGTCTGAATGCTATGAGTCCGGCGATTGATGTGACCGACCCCGATACCTATTCGTCGGTAATGAGCGATGTAAATGCATCAGAGGAGCTTGCCCCTGATCCCTTATGGAGATATCTTAAGTCAAATATGGCGCAGCTTATAATGCTTATTCCTACGTATATTATAGCTTTTATCGGCTGTCTTTCTGCAGTGAAAAATGAAGTTTCTGCAGGTAAAAAAGATGAAGTTCTGAAAAAGGCTGTTCGCATGATAATTGCAGGAACTGTATTTTCAGCGGTTTCTGCTGTATTTGCGTTAATTGTAGTATACGTGGCAGGAAGCTTTGCAATAAGCATGATAGGACTGCTTGTTGTAGCAGTATGCTTATCACTTGTTTCATGCGGTGTTTTTGCTATCGTTTTTGCTGTGATCGTTCCGATTATGCTCTTATTTGCAGGGACAAACTTTATTATTGTATGCTTGCCTTATGCCACATCTTCATTTATATGGGGCAGTGTATTTGCGTTTATGCATATTCTTGCTTTATGCATGATAATATTTGTTATAAGGCAGATGTATACGGAAAATCATATTACCAAAAAGAAAAGTATACTATTCGGTATATTATCTGCTGTGCCGGTAATAAATCTTGTGATTATAATCAAATTGAGAAAAAAGTTAAAAGGTGCAGTACATATTTAAGCTGTATTCTTGCAGCTTTTGTTTATATGAAATCGGAAATATTATCCTTATATGAGGAAATATATTCCATGAATTTCGGAGGAATTAACAGTGGCAATAATCAGAACAGAAGGTCTGACATACACCTACAGTCAGGGGACGCCCTTTGAAAAAACTGCGGTGAAAAATGTTGACCTTGAAATTGAAGAAGGAGAGCTTGTAGGTATAATAGGACATACAGGCTCGGGCAAATCAACCCTTATACAGCATTTCAACGGACTTGTCAAGCCTACATCGGGTAAGATATATGTTGACGGTCAGGATATATGGGACGAAAAGAACTGCAGAATAAGAGATATCCGCTTTAAAGTGGGTCTTGTTTTTCAGTATCCCGAATATCAGATATTTGAAGAAACGGTGTATAAGGATATATCCTTCGGTCCGAAAAATATGGGGCTTGATGAAAAGGAGATAGACAGAAGAGTGCGTGAAACAGCTGCTCTGGTAGGTATCACCGATGCTCAGCTGCAGAAATCACCCTTTGAGCTTTCGGGCGGGCAGAAAAGAAGAGTGGCTATTGCAGGTGTAATGGCAATGGAACCTAAAGTGCTTATTCTTGATGAGCCTACAGCAGGACTTGACCCCAAGGGCAGAGATCTGATACTGGCTCAGATAAAGGAATATCAGAAGCGCACAGGTTCAACTATACTTCTTGTTTCTCACAGCATGGAGGACGTTGCAGGCTTTGCTTCAAAGATACTGGTTATGAATAAATCGGAGCTTTATTGCTATGAGGATACTCCTCAGGTATTCAAAAAAGCAGACGAGATAACAGCAATGGGACTTTCCGTTCCTCAGATAACAAGAGTTTTCGGCAGACTAAGGCAAATGGGGGTAGATATACGTACAGATGTATATACCCTTGATTTTGCTGTCAAAACTCTTATGGAATATATGGAAAAAAACGGAAAGGATATTGAACAATGCTGAGAGATATTACTATCGGACAATATTTCCCGGGAAAATCCGTTATTCACAGGCTTGACCCGAGATTTAAAATAATAATTACGGGGATTTTTATTGCCATGCTTTTCGCTGCCGACGGGTTTATCGGACTTGCTGTAAGCTGTGCATTCATTCTTATGACCTATCTGCTTTCTAATATACCCATAAAGCTTATGGTCAAAAGTCTTAAACCCATTATTCCCGTTATTCTTTTTACTTCGGTGCTAAATCTGTTTTTTATAGACGGTGTATCGGTATTCAGCTTCTGGGTAATCAATATTACAGATGAAGGGTTAATAACAACAGCTTTTATGATAATAAGAATAATTGCTCTTATTTCAGGTTCATCACTGCTGACCTATACCACATCGCCCATAATTCTTACCGATGCGATAGAAAGGCTTCTTTCACCTCTTAACAAGGTGAAATTTCCTGTTCATGAGCTTGCTATGATGATGACCATTGCATTAAGATTTATTCCTACTCTTATTGAGGAAACCGATAAGATAATGTCTGCACAGAAGGCAAGAGGTGCGGATATGGACAGCGGAGGACTTCTTAAAAGAGCCGCAGCACTTGTTCCTATTCTTATTCCTTTATTCGTATCTGCATTCAGACGTGCGGAGGAGCTTGCGCTTGCCATGGAATGCCGTTGTTATCAGGGAGGAGAGGGCAGGACCCGTCTCAAGACCTTAAAGTCAAGCGGTGCAGATTATTCGGCTATGGCAGTAGCTCTGCTGTTTCTGGCGGCAGTGTTTGTTATTAATGCGGTGACAGGCTGATGAGAAATATCAAGGTTATAATGAGTTACAGAGGAACAGCATATCATGGCTTTCAGAGACAGATAAATGCTGTGGGTATACAGAACGTGACTGAGGATACTCTGTCACGTATTCTTGCGGATAAAACTGTGATAACAGGCTGTTCACGTACAGATACGGGAGTTCATGCAAACGAATTCTGTTTTTCCTTTAAAACTGAAAACAGGATACCCTGTGATAAGCTTGTCAGGGGAATGAACGCACTGCTTCCCGAGGATATTGCACTTCATCATGCGGAAGATGTTTCGGATGATTTTCATGCAAGATATTCCTGCAGGGGCAAGGAGTATATATATCTTATTCTGAACAGGGAAACAAGAGATCCTTTTTTCAGCGATACCGCTTTTCATTATCCGTATAAGATGGATTTTGAAAAAATGATGCGTGCTGCGGAGCAGTATGTGGGAACTCATGATTTTACTTCTTTTTGCGGAAGTGATAATCAAAAGGAAAATTCTGTAAGGACTATCGAATATTTTAATATAATCAAAGATGAAAGTTTTGTGAAATTTGTTGTAAAAGGTGACGGATTTCTGTATAATATGGTTAGGATAATGGCAGGGACACTTCTTTGTGTAAGTGAAGGAAAAATATCAGCCGGTGATATTGAAGGGATAATCCTTGCAAAGGACAGATGTCTCGCCGGAAGAACGGCAAAGGCGCATGGTCTGTATCTTAACAGAGTTTTTTATGATTAAGGAGGGGAACGCTGTATGGCGATCGAAACTGATGTTTCGGAGCTGAGAGCAAGGCAGAAAGCCAAGGCAAAGCGTAATTTTCTTATAAAGCTGTTTATAGTTATCATAGTTGCTGTTATTGCGGTGGTGGCAGTATTTACCAAAAACTTATGGTATCCATATTTGGACGGAATACTGAAAAAGGTACCAAGCACTGCAAATGTCGGTATCGGCGGCAATGCCGTACTTGCAGAGGGAGAATTTCCTCTTTCCATAAATAACGGTTCGGATTATCAGATGAAGGCGATGGATGATTATCTTGCCATTATTGATGATTCACACTTTTTTGTATATGATACCGACGGGTCTGAGGTGAAAAAGGTTCAGCACAGCTATTCAAATCCTATCCTTACGGTTTCGGATAAAAAAGCGCTTATTTATGATCTGGGCGGAAACGGCTTCAGTCTTGAAAGCAAATACAAGAGTTTATATTCGCTCAGTTGTGAAAATACCATACTGCTTGCGGAATTAAGCACAAATGACTGTGTTGCGGTTGTAACAAAGTCCGATAAATATCTTTCACTACTTGATGTATATAATGCAAAGGGTGCAAAGATATTTACATACAAAAGCTATGACGGACGAATTATAGATGTTACCTTTCTTTCCGATAACAGCGGCGTTATACTTACCATACTTAGTGCTTCCGACGGCATGATAAAATCGGAGCTTTTAAAGCTTAAGTTTGACAGTCTTTCGGCTGAATGGCGTTCCGATTCAACGTCTGCACTTGCTGTTGATGCATCGATTGATGAAAATAACAGCATAGTGCTTTTCGGTGATACAAAATGTTCATATGTGAATGATTCGGGAATTATTCTTGCTGAGCATGAATATGGTGACGATCTTCTGGATTATGCATCTTCTTCCGAACTTGCGGCTGTTCTGCTTGAAAACTCGGCTCTCAGAAAATATACTCTTATGCTGGTAAGCAGCAATAATTGTACTGAAGCTGTATATGCGGAGCTGCCTGAGGCTGCAAGACATATCGCTGTAAAGGACAAAATGGTCTATGTGCTCACAGGAAGCGGAATATATACATATAACAATATGGGACTTGAAGTTTCGGGAGTAAATCTAACGGATTCCTATGATAATTTCTGTCCTATAAACGGATATATGTTCCTTCTGGGATATGATGAGATTAACAGAATTGATTTCAGCGGCTGATATTTTAAAATGTAAATGTCACTGCTTACGGTGAACTGATGGACTATATTTTTCTTATTTACGACATAGCAGCTGCGGCTTTTATTGCCGCAGGAATGATCACAGGCTCAAGAAAGGGCTTTATACGTTCTGTTCTGGGACTTGCTGTTTATATTGCGGCTATGATACTTTCGGGTATCATAAGCGATAAATACACCGAACCTGTATATACGGAGCATATCCGTCCAAGGATAATAAAGGTGATAGAAACCGAAGCGGGTGATGCCGCTTCCGCAATATCTGAAAAGCTTCATGAGCTTACAGACGGCAATGAAAAAAAAGATGAAACTAAATCAAATGACAAAACAGACTTGACTAATCCGGAATTTAGTGATAAAATTAATAATGTTACTGTTGAATTTTTCAAAGCACTTTCCGATGAGCTTAAGGAGGTTCTTCCCGATAAGCTTTGTGATGAGGTTGACAGTATTGCCGATAAGAATAATACAGAAAAGGAAGAGGAAGGCTTATATGCTGCCGTTTTGTCGGGTGATATGAAAGCGGCTGCCGAATATACCGAGCAGAAGGCTGTAAGGCCTGTTATGCTGAAAATACTGCATTATGTTATCTGGAGCTTATCATATATGGTTATCACACTTATCGGAAAAATTGCGGTAAGGATAATATCTCATATAAGGGATTTTTCTCCGATAAGATCGGCAGATTCACTTCTCGGTGGAATTCTCGGAATGATAACAGGCTTTATAATGTGTGCGGCAGCAGCGTTGATAGTTCAGCTTATTATCGTGCTTACTTCGGGAGGCTTTGGTATACTGACAGAGGCATATATCGAACAAACTTATATTTTCAGATATATCTACAGAATTATTACAATATAACAAGTATGGAGGACAAGTAATGCTTTGTAGCAGATGCAAAAAAAGAACAGCTGTTGTATTTATAACAGCAATGCACGGTGAGGAAAAGCGGAATGAGGGGCTTTGCCTTGTATGCGCTAAAAAAATGGGTATTCCTCAGGTCGATGAATATATGCAGCAGATGGGTATATCCGATGAGGAAATTGAAGAATTTTCCGATACCATGACTGATTTCAGCGATATCCTTGACGGAGATTCTTTCCAGAGGGGCGGTACAGGTGCTATCCCTAACTTTATTCAGAATCTTTTCGGAGGAAATATATTCCCCGGTGCAAATGCAAATAAGAACGAGGATATGGAAAAGGAAAGTGATGCTTCCGAAGATAATCCTCAGAAGAATGAGAAAAAGGAACGTATCAAGCCTGCAAAGCCTAAGTATAAATTCCTTGACGGATTCTGCACCAATCTTTCTCAGAGAGCAAGAGAGGGTAAAATAGATAACATAGTTGGACGCGATAAGGAAATTGAGCGTACCATTCAGATACTTACAAGACGTCAGAAGAATAATCCCTGTCTGATAGGTGAGCCGGGTGTAGGTAAAACCGCTATTGCGGAGGGTATTGCACTTAAGATAATGTCAGGAGATGTACCTTTCCATATTGCCGATAAGGAGCTGTATCTTCTTGATCTTACCTCACTTGTTGCAGGTACTCAGTTCAGAGGACAGTTTGAAAGCAGGGTAAAGGGTCTTATTGATGATGTTATCTCGGCTGGAAATGTTATACTCTTTATTGATGAGGTACACAGTCTTGTGGGAACAGGTGACAGTGAAGGTTCTATGAACGCCGCAAATCTTCTTAAGCCTGCACTTTCAAGAGGTGAGATACAGGTAATAGGTGCAACTACCTTTACCGAATACAGAAAATATATTGAAAAGGACGGAGCGCTTGAAAGACGTTTCCAGCCTGTAACAGTCGGTGAGCCTACTATTGAGGATACCTACAAGATACTTATCGGTATCAGGGAATATTATGAGGATCATCATCATGTAAGGGTTTCTGATGAGCTTCTCCGTATGTGTGCGGTATTCTCGGAGCGTTATATCAACGATCGTTTCCTGCCCGACAAAGCTATTGACCTGCTTGATGAAGCCTGTGCGTGCAGAAGCATAAGAAGTGCCGAGCTTGCAATGCTTGCCCGTGCAGAAAAGAAGATGTCTGAGCTTGAAGACAGGATAACCGAAATGGAAGATGAAGTCGAGCCTGATTATGAAAAGATAGCCGAATGCAAGGCTGAGCTTATTCAGGTCAGGGATGAAGCTGATAAGCTTAACGAAAAGGCAAACAATATTCTTGTTGATGAAAATGATATAGCTTATGTTATAGAGCTATGGACAGGTATTCCCGCAAACAAGATCGCTGCTACAGAATATAAGAAGCTGGCTGTTCTCGATGATAATATCAGAAGCAAGATCATCGGACAGGATAAGGCAGTTGAGCTTGTGAGCAAGGCAATACGCCGGACAAGGATACAGCTTAATAAACGCAGACGTCCTGCTTCATTTATTTTTGTAGGTCCTACAGGTGTTGGAAAGACCGAGCTTGTAAAGGTACTTGCAACCGAGCTTTTTGACGGTACCGAGCCTCTTATCAGACTTGATATGACGGAGTATATGGAAAAGCATACAGTATCCAGACTTATCGGTTCACCTCCGGGATATGTGGGATATGACGATGCAGGTCAGCTGACCGAAAAGGTACGCCGCCGACCGTATTCAGTGGTGCTTTTTGATGAGATCGAAAAGGCGCACCCCGATGTTATGAATATACTTCTTCAGATACTTGACGAGGGCAAGGTAAAGGATTCGCAGGGACGTTCAGTAAGCTTTGAAAATACAGTTATTTGTATGACATCCAATGCAGGTTCTTCCGATAAGACAGCTTCTCTCGGATTTAACAAGACTGAGGGAGAAATGTCAAAGGATAAGGCTATGAAGGCACTTTCCGATTTTCTCCGTCCCGAATTTATGGCGAGAATTGACGAAATAGTTGTGTTTGATCCGCTTAGCGAGGATAATTTCAAGGATATTGCAGGTCTTATGCTTGATGAAATGAAGGAACCTCTTGCAGAAAAGAATATCACATTCAGATATGATAAGAGGGCGCTGTCTTGCATAGCTTCAAAATCATATGGCGGTAAATTCGGTGCAAGAGATATCAGAAAGTTTATCCGTACAGATGTTGAGGATAAGCTTGCCGAGCTTATTGTAAATAATCCAGAGGGCAGTCTTACAAAGATCAAGCTTACAGCCAAGAAGAATGAGCTTGTGATCGAAACAAATCTTGATAAGGCGGCTAAGGAAACGGAAGCTGTCTCCGAAAGCTGATATTTGAAAATATATTTCGGATATGCTGAAAAATATATAAAATAACATCACTAAAAA